>JAZBOS010000010.1 GCA_036351255.1 Bacteroides sp. | reverse complement strand
TTCTGCATGGGTCTGGATGATCATTTTGGGGATCTGCTGCTCCATATCCACCCCCTCGGCCAACTCGATGGAAAAGCTGAAGGCATCCCCGAAACGCGCCTTTTCCAGCTCCAGGTAATCGCGGCAGAAATCCAGCTCTTCCCTGAGGCTGCGCAGAGGGGCATCAGCCGAAAGCAACAATGAACGGTAGAGCCGCGAAAAGCGCTTGATATTTTCATGGGCCTTCTCGTTCTCGTTATGGCTGACCAGGTAGAGGATGGCATTCATCGCATTAATCGTGAAATGCGGATCCAGCTGGTTCTTTACCAGGCTGAGCTGCAGCTCGGTGATTTTCTTCTCGGTGTCAAGCCGGCGCTGAAACTGCTTTTGCTGTGCCTTCCGGGTGGCCACAGCAAAACCAATCATCCCAGCATAGATTAGCAGGAAATACAGAAAGTTCAGATAATAAGCAGGGTTAGGGCCGTAATTGAATAAATAATAATCTTGCCCTAATTGATAACTGATTTGGGGTGGGGAAGTGGTAGATTCTTTAATTGATATCAGGTTTGGGTTTCCTGAACTCCAGGGTGTCTCAGCAACTGCTGGATTTTTCATCCCTTCACGAAAAACAAAGATTTTAAAGTCGTTAGAACTTAGGGTGATTGCTTCATTTTTTCCATCCCCTTCTAAATCATATTGTCCTGCCAAACCCATATGGGATGAAGAAATTTGCTTAAGCTCATTGGTCGGATAATCATAAATCCAGCTTCCTTCCAGGGGGTTTGAAAATATGATGATGGGTTTTCCTTTTTGATCGTGTAAAACAAAAAAAGAACCCACTTTCATTCCAACATCTTTTATTTCTAATACCTCTCCTCCTGGAGTAAATGAATATATTTTTGCGTTTCCATCCTTATGTCTGTCTATTAAAAGGCTCTTAAACGCTCTCTTTTCTTCTTCAAAGAGCATTGAATATAGAAAATAGGTGCTCCCTGGTATTTCAACAGGTTCAAACAAAAACTCCAGCTTATGGTCGAGCACCATAATCCAGTTGCTGTAGTCGTGGTATTTTGCCAGTGAAGGGGAAACATTGGCAGATGCCTGACCTGAGAGCATAATCTCCTTTTTCCCGTCTCCAGTGATATCGGCTTGTAAAATGCCGTTAATGTTGTAATACGAGTCTGGTGAACGGACCAGTGAATCCTGATCAATATAATACGCGAAAACATTCCTGGGAAATCGTGAAAACCCACTGCCCAACCCAAAGATCAGTTCTTTCTTGCCATCGCCGTTGAGGTCATTCATTTCTGCTGGTAAAATGAAGGGGTCTGGTTTATCCATTCCGGCTCCTGTTTCGGTAATAAAACGGTCTTGAATAGTCAGTAAGGGATCGTTGAGATCATGGATGGAGTGAAGGAAAATGCTGTCATTTTTTATGGTAAATAAAAACAGTTCTTTCTTCCCGCATTGGTCATAGTCTCCCGAAATAGCTAAAACTTTTTTTTGACTAAAATCAATACTTCCAAGAATGTTCCATTGATTGTAGAGGGTTTCATTGTGATCATAAATGGCAATCCAGGAATGAAAAAAATTATCCTTCATGTAGATCCTTTCAGAATTTCCGTCCATAGTCAGGTCATCATACCATTCGTAGGTGTCCTGAGCCATTTTCCTTGTCTGCTCCACCTCAAGTAAATACCGGTCGTAATTAAAGGGCAGGAAGAGGATGAGGATGATGGTGGGCAGGATGGGCAGCACGAAGGGATTCAGCAGGAGATGCAGCAGTTTCTTCATGCCCTTTAATTGTTTTTGCCTTTTGGATGGTCAGAAGGGAAATTAATTTATTGCTAAAATAATAAAAAGTTGAACTGGCAGATAAAAAAGGGGGTGGCAATTGAAATTATTGTCACCCCCTTTTTTCAAGCCTGTCTGCCAGGTCATTCAATGATAAGTTTTTCTGCCAGGTTTAGAGTTTCTCCCCGGATGACCAGGAGGTAGATTCCTGCAGATAATTTATTGGTATTAAAAGTCATCCTGATCTTGCCCGGTTCCTCAATGATTTGCTGATCAACGATCTGCCCCTGAAGGTTTAGCAGTTGAACTTGCAGGGGGGTCCCGTTTGGTGAATCGAATTCAATCCAGACCCTGTCCCAGGCCGGATTGGGGAAAACCCTGAGCGCGTTTTCTGGAGGTTCTTCAATTGCGCTTTGGGAGGCGGGATAATTATGCTCCCAAGGCCCCAGTTGCCATTGCAGGTAAGGATAGGTGGTGTTCTCCTGAATGGCCCAGGTGTCCTCAAAATCCCAATTCTCGAAAGTGGCCTCCTGGGTCATAGCGGCTGTAGTTTTTGGGGTGCCCCCATAAGAAGAGCTCTGCATACTTGTTTCGGTGTCCCAGTAAGAGTAGTATCCGTCAGTCGCAAAGGATTCACCTATCAAGCCCCCTGCAATATTGCCTGATACCTCCCCGGTGGAATAACACAGAGCAAAGGTGGAATTTTGTATGCTACCCACCAGTCCGCCAACAAAATTGTTACCTTCCACATTTCCGGTGGCATAGCTCCCAAAGACGAAACTGAAAGCGTTAACGCCCCCGATTAAGCCTCCAGAATAATCGGATCCAGACACATTGCCCGATGAAAAACAAGAAAGCACCTCACTTTCGTTAAGCCGGCCAACCAGCCCCCCGGCTTGTTGATTGCTGGCTTCATTCTGAATGACGTCCATAGCAGCAAAAGAACTCTCTAGATAGGAATAGTTGGTGGCGGTTCCAACCAATCCGCCCAAAATATTTTCTCCAAGCACCTGACCTGTTGAATAACATTGATAAATATCGCAATTTGACGAAAACCCTGTCAGCGCACCGGTGTAGCTGTTGCCCGTAATATTGACGTTTTCAAGGGCTATATTCCATAGGTTCGTATCCTGGATAGCTCCAAAAAGGCCAATAAAGTCTTTTTCGGGACGATTGATGGTCAGATTGCTGATTTTGAAGCCGTTCCCATCGTAGTATAAAGTCGCCCTTTGATCATTATCTCCAATGGGCAGCCACCCTTCACCATCTTTCCAGGCCGAAACACCCAGGTCAATATCGGCAGTTTGCATGAATACTTTATAGGGGTAAATCCTGACAGTATAAAGTTCGTCTGGGGAATCCACCAGAAATGGGTTGTCATAGGAGCCATCGCCTGCGCTAAATCCGGGGTTTGCGAAAGTGGAAATTACCAGTGTAGGGTCACTCTCATCTTCCCCATACTGAGCCGTAAGGGAATAGGAGTAATATAAAAAATTCTCCAGGCCCTGATCGAGATAAACCGTTGTCTCAACGCCAAGGGTCTGATACAATTCCTCGTTGCGGTAAAGATTTATTGCGCTTGGGTTGCCCAGCGAAGGTGAAATCCAGGTAAGTTTGATTTCATGATCGTATGGAACGGCCGAGAAGTTTGAAGGGGATAAAAAGGAAGGTGGGTAGTTAAACCATGCCGGCTCATTTTGAATCTGCAGGTAAGCGTAAGTTTCTCCCGGGGTAATACTCCAGATATTCGTGAAGTCCCAGGCAGTATAAGTGTTTTGCTGCAACAGCTCAGCGGTGTTTTTTGGGGTCCCTCCATATGAAATGGCTTGGTTGCTGGTTTCGATGTTCCAGTAGCTGTTGTTCGAGGTCAAATCATATCCTCCGCCAATTAAGCCCCCAGTGTCGAAAACACCGCTTACCATTCCTGTTGAATAACTGTTATTTACCTGGCAATAGTTACCTGTCCAGCCTGCCAAACCACCCACAAAACTGCTCCCTGAAACATTTCCGGTAGCGTAGCAATTAAAAATAACCGAGTTTTCTTCGATGGCTCCTGTTAAACCTCCTATTGAATAGCCACTGGACTGAATGTTGGCAATGGAGTACGAATTGAAGATTTGAGTTTGATTTGCCACCCCTGTTAAGCCTCCCGCCCAGTTCGTCTCTATGCTGATTTCTCCTGATGTGGAGCAATTCATAATCTGAGTGGCTATTGTATAGCCACAAAGAATACCCCCAAAGCTTTGGCCTGTAATAGTGGCACTTTCAATAGAAACATTCATTAGTAAACCTTCAACAACGAACCCAAAAAGTCCCAGGTATAAATTCTGAGGCTGGTTGATTGTCATATTGCTTATTGTGAAGCCGTTTCCATTGAATGAACCCCTGAATGGCTCATAGTCATTCCCGATAGAGATCCAGCCTCCCCCTTCATTCCAGGGGGAAACACCCAAATCAATGTCGGCAATTTGTTTGTAGTGAGCCAGGGGGAAATACCTTACAGAATTTAAATGTTCAGGGGTAGCCACCTGAAAAGGATTTTCAGGAGAGCCATCACCCCCTGCAAAACTCACAAGGTTTCCCCAAACATTGTTAATTGTTGCAGGGCCCGCAATGAGGACCTCCCTGTTGGGGTCTCCCGCCCATTCTCCAAGATTCCAGGTGGGATCATCCTGCACCAGGAAGTATTTGTAATACCACAGTCCCTCTTCAATCTCGAAAGTAATGGAATAGAGCAGATTTTTTGCAGGATGTCCTGCACTGGTATCTGTTCCTTCATCCCGCTTGGGAGCCACCGGCTGCAATTCGTAATTGGTGTCAGACCCGGGCATTGGCCAGCCGATGAACGAACCTGAAATGTACACCTGGTGGATCTCAGGGTTAAAGACCACCCCGCCCTCGGCCACGGCGTTGGTCATGTCAACAATGAAAATAACCTCAAAACTTTTATCAGAGCTTTTTCTTTGCTGAACCTGGATGACCCCCGATCCCGAAACCTCCTCCTCGCCGGGAATTATGAGGCATGAATTTGCCTGCTGAGCGTTTGAACTTATGGCCCCTGAAAAAATCAATGCCCCAAAGAGCGCGTAAATGTTTCTCATCGCAAATGATTTTAAAATGAACACAACAAAACGAGAAGAAGGAAACAGGCTAAATGCCTGGAAAAGAAGGGATGGGGGAGGAACCCCTGGGTCATCCTGGTCGGAATCCTTCGGGCAATAGGATAGGGGCCTGATGAAATGTTCAATAAGCAAACCCAGTGGAGCCATGAAAAATCAATATTTGGGAAGGATGGCTCCCCGTTTTCAAATATATAGAAAATATCTGCAATTCAAACAAATGTTTTAAATATTTTTTGTTTTAATATTCAATGAAATTCAGGAAACGATGTGATCTTGCAGATTTGGTATGGCAGCAGAGCCGCGATGTGTCGCAGATCTGCTGCCATCAAGCTATTGCACCCTAATGCCTGACAACCACCTTTTGAGCCACATATGCTTTCTCGCTGCGAATGACCAGTAAGTAAAGCCCTTCAGGCAGGTCAGCAATAGTAAAGCTGGCTTTCACCTTGCCCGACTCATTGATGATGAGTTGATCAACAAGATGCCCCTGCATATTCATCAGCTCAAGGATGACCTCCTTGCCCGAAGCGTAAAACTCAATATGAAGCTGGTCTCTTGCGGGATTGGGAAATACCCTCAGGCTTTGTTCAGTAATATCGCTGATGCCTGTTACATCAAGGAAATGGGCAGTGAGAGTCAGGGGAGCAGCAGGCATGGTAACGGTTGCCGTGGCTTCATCCGGGTCATCCAGGTATTCTGTATCACCTGTCCAGTGCTGAAACACAAAGTTGGTGTTGGGTGTGGCGGTAATCGTAACGGCTTCGCCAAAGGCATACGAGCCTTCACCGGTAAGAGTGCCCCCTTCCGGCGGATCGGCCAGCAGGCTGAGCTGGTTATAGGCCAGGGGCAGGGTGTGAAAACTGGCAGGCCCGGCCCAGGGACTCACTTGTCCGTCGCTGCAGGCTGTGCGCACATAAAAATCGTACAGGGTGGTCTGAAATAAATTTTCAACCGTACTGGGGTTGACCTCAATGCCGGTGCCTACTGTTCCGTCTTCCGTATAATCCATTCCATTGGGCACCCAGAGCAAATCCCAGGAGGTGCCTCCTGATTGTTCGGTCCAGCCAAGGGTAGCGGCGGTTTCCGTCACATCGGAGGCAGTAAGGTCAGTGGGCGGATCACAGGGATTGGCCTGAAGGGCCTCAAAAGTGGCATAATGTACGAAACCCCAGCGGCCGCGGGTGTCGAGGGTCCTGACATACAAGGTGTTGGTGCCAGGCTGAAGCAATTCAGGCTCCACCACGAAGTATTTCATCACGCCCGGGCGGGGGGTGTTCAGCAAAACCTCATTTCCGTTGCCCGGGCCGGGGTCGTTATTTAAGAAGTATTCCATCCGGACCACCTGCGCAACATCTGCCGGGGCGAAAAACTTCATGAAAATTCTGGAAAAGGCAAGCCCCCAATTGCCCTTGTCATCGCGGGTGCGCACATACAGGGTATGCAACCCGGTGGATAGGTCCTCAAGGGGTAGCTCTATCGCCACGGAAATGACTTCACCAGGCTGCATTTCAATGGGGGTGGCCAGACCGAAGCCGGGGTCCTCGTCAAAGAAATACTCCATATGATTCACCTGGTGCACCTGATCATTGGGCAGCAAGTGGATGAAAAAATTCCGGTGAAATGCAAGGCCCCAGCCTCCCCTATCATCTTTGGTGCGCACATACAGGGTATGTATCCCATTTGATAATTCATCCAAAGGCAATTCAACCGCAACGGATGTCACCTCACCCGGAAGTATTTCAATGGGCGTAGCCAATCCAGGACCCGGGTCTTCATCAAAGAAATACTCCAAATCATTCACCTGGGACTCCAGATCTTGTGGAAGGATTTTCACAAGAAAAGTGCGGTAGAACTGCAAGCCCCAGCCGCCCTTATTGTCCTTTGTACGGACATAAAGCGTGTGCAAACCCTCCGGTAAGGTTTCAAGCGGTATTTCAATGGCCGCGGTAACATCAGGCCCAGCTTCGATTTCAATGGGCGTGCCCTGCCCGAAGCCCGGGTCTTCGTCAAAGAAATATTCCATTGCTGAAACCAGGAAATCGGGGTCGAGGGGCATTCGCTGCACCAGGAAGACGCGCTGGAAGGTCTGCGACCAATGACCATTGCTGTCCTTCACCCGGACATACAGGGTTTGAATGCCAAAATCAAGGTCTTCAAGGGGAACGCTGAAATTCATTTCTGTATCTGTTCCTGCTGTTACAGAAATGGGGGTGGCGTTTCCATAGCCGGGGTCCTCGCCAACGAAATACTCCGCCTGGACGATCTGCTGGCCCCAGAGGGGAGACCAGATCATCCAGAGGAAAAACAACAAGAAGGATAACTTTTTCATATCGCTTAGTTTTGCGATTTGGCCTTGATGATCACCGGAAGTCCTGTGAAGGTTGAGCCTGCCGTGGGAACTATGGCCTCATAAATGCGGGGGATGGCCGGCAAGCCTGAAAGCACATAAGGCAGGGGCCCGCCAAACATCCCGCAGTCGATGCCGCCTTCACCGGCACCTATGGCAGGGCCATCAGCCTTTAATTGCCACAACCCGTCAGTACTGTAACTTCCCTGGGTGGGGTAGCCGACAAAAACCGTGCTCATATCCACATTCCCAAAATTTCCCGGGCCATAGTTCCCCCCTGAAACCAAACCTCCTGCCACTAAATTATTGGCAACGTAATTGCCGGTGTTCTGAACACTGAGAACATCTCCACCGTGCTCCTGGTATAAAATATTGTTCTTGATTTGTGAATAAAAAACATTGGATATATAAGCCCTGATCACATTGTTGGAGATGATAGCGCTTGACAGGTTATTTAAGTTAATGGAGTTGTTAACATAATTGTTGGAAATGAGGATATTATTGGCAACAATTGAATTGGATGAAGTTTTAATTTCGTAAGTGTAATTCTGGGTGATTGAAACATTTTCAACATTTGCATCTATAAGGATGTTGTTGTAACCATTTAAATAGAAGGAATTCCTGGAGATGACAACATCTGAAGCCCTGATTCTGAGATTGTTGGTGTTGCCGTCGGGGGTATAAACATATAAACCGTAAATTTCTGTTCCCACTGCGGTTGGCTGGATATAAATGCTCAGGAATCTGGCAAAGATTGGATTTGCATAAGTGGAATCGTTCTCGTTAAGGAAATAACCCGGCCCGATGATGATCAGCTTTTTGGAAATGGTAATGTTGCCATAATGGGATTCATTGCCATTGCCCTCCACGTAAATGGTGTCACCGGCCGCAGCCGCATCGTGGGCGGCCTGGAAGGTCGAAAAATCAGCATTTACGTTGGGGTTGTTGTTCAGCCTCCAGCTGGTGGCCCCTGCGCTGAAAAAGCTCAGCATCAAAAAAATGATCGTTAATCTTTTCATTGGTTTTGGTTTTTAGGTGACTTTCAAGCGAATTATTTGGGTTTCAATGTTTGATGACCACCTTGCGGATCAACCGCCATTGTTCGTTGCGAACAATGATCAGGTAAAGTCCATCAGGCAGGGTAGATGTATTGATGCTTGTATTTACCCTTCCCGGCTCGTTGATGATGAGTTGATCAACAATATGCCCTTGGATGTTCATCAGCTGAAGGATAGCCTCCTTTCCCTGGTGAATGAATTCCACCTGTAGCTGATCTCGAGCGGGATTGGGAAATATTCTCAGGCCTTGTCCAATGGCCTCACCGATGCCCGTCACATCCTGGAAATGAGCCGTCAGGGCGATGGGCTGGGCAGGCATAGTGACCGTGGCGGTGGGCTCCTGGGGATCATCCAGGAAATTCGTATCCCCTGTCCAATACTGGAACACAAAATTGGTATTAGGGCTGGCGGTAATGGTGATGGTCTCGCCGTAAGCATAGGAGCCTTCACCTGTGACAGTACCTCCTCCAGGCGGATCAGAGAGCAAGGTCAGGGTGTTGGTGGCCAGGGGCAGGGTGTGAAAACTGGCAGGCCCCGCCCAGGGGCTTACTTGGCCGTCGCTGCAGGCGGTGCGCACGTAAAAATCGTACAGGGTTGTTTGGAACAGATTCTCAACCGTATTGGGGTTGGTCTCAATGCCCGCGGCTACTATCCCGTCTTCGGTATGATCCATCCCGTTAGGCACCCAAAGAAGATCCCAGGAAGTGCCCACGCTTTGTTCTGTCCAGCCCAGTGTGGCGGTGGTTTCGGCCACATCCGTGGCTGTCAGGTCAGTGGGCGGATCACAGGGCGGGGTTTCCAGGGTCTCAAAGGTCGTCTGATACACCAAACCCCAGCGGCCGCGGGTGTCAAGCCCCCTGACATACAGGGTGTTGGTGCCGGGCTGCAATAATGCGGCATCCACTTCAAAGAGCTTCAGAGCGGTTTCCCTTGGCGTATTAAAAGGGATGGGGATTCCGTTGCCAAAGCCGGGATCTTCATTGATGAAATACTCCATACGGTTGACCAGGGGCTCTTCGTCCTGGGTGAAGAATTTCAGGAAGTTCTGCTGGAATACCATCCCCCAGCTGCCCTTGTCGTCCCGGGCCCTGACATACAGGGTGTGGATGCCTTCGGGGAGGTCCTCCAGGGGGAGTTCAAGGTCCAGGGCAATAGCTGCAGCCGGTTCAAAATCCAGCGGCATCCCCTGGCCAAAGCCAGGGTCCTCGTCAAAGAAATACTCCATAGCAGTCAGCTGGTAATGCTGGTCCTGGGGAAAGGGCTGCAGCAGGAAGGTCTGGCTGAACACCAGTCCCCAGCTGCCCTTATCATCGCGGGCCCTGACAAACAGGGTGTGGATGCCGTCGCCCAGAGATTCCAGGGGAAGATCCATGGAAATTTGCACTTCATCCCCTGTTTCAAAGGGTATGGAAATCCCCTGCCCAAAGCCAGGGTCCTCGTCAAAGAAATACTCCACGGCGGTCAATTGGTAATGCTGGTCCTGGGGAAAGGTTTGCATTAGGAAGGTCTGGCTGAACACCAGTCCCCAGCTGCCCTTGTCATCGCGGGCCCTGACAAACAGGGTGTGGATGCCGTCTTCAAGGATTTCCAGGGGAAGGGCCAGGGAAAGTACGGCCTGATCTCCGGGTGGAAGATCCAGGGGGATGCCCTGGCCATAGCCGGGGTCCTCATCAAAGAAATACTCTGCCCGGGTCAGGAGGGAAGGTATCTGGGCCGCTTTCAGGACGAGGACGCTTTGCAGGAAACACTGCGACCATCGGCCATTCTCGTCGCGGGCCCTGACAAACAGGGTGTGCAGGCCCGGTTCCAATGCCTCCAGCGGGATTTCCAGGCTGACCTCCAAATCTTCAGCCGCCACCAGCGCCAGGGGGGTGGCATTGCCAAAGCCCGGATCGGCATCCCAGAAATACTCTGCCCGGGTGACCTGCTGGCCCCAGAGGCTTAAGCCCCACAGCCACAGGCCAAGCAAAATGAAAAACCTTTTCATAGTGCTTAGTTTTGCGATTTGATCTTAATGATCACCGGTAGCCCGGCCGAGGTGGAGCCTGCCGTGGGCACCACCGCCTCATATACCCTGGGCACTGCCGGTAAGCCTGAGAGGATATAAGGAAGTGCGCCCCCAAACATGCCGCAGTCAATTTCTTCCTCGCCGGCACCTGCGGCAGGGCCATCAGGCTTCAATTGCCACCTTTGGTCCCGGCTGTAGTTACCTTGTGAGGGATAGCCCAAAAATACATCAGCCATCGAAACATTGGCAACATTCCCGGGACCATAACTTCCGGTCCCCAGGGCTCCGCTCAAAATATTGTAGCTGATGAAATTCCCGGTGTTTGGGTAGGTAAAAACATCCCCCCCAGACATAGCGAACAAAATGTTATTCTTGATCTGGGAATTGTATGCGTTAAAAATACCAGTTGAAATTACATTATTGGAAATAATTCCATTGGAGGATGGATTCAGGTTGATTCGGTCATGAATATAATTGTTCGAAATAATGAAATTACTGGCTGCAGCAGCGATGTCAATTCTATAGGCAAAGTTTTGAGCAATGGTAACATTCTGGACCACACTGTCAATCCTGATGGCTTCGTAATCGTGAGGATTAAAGAAATTTCTGGCTGCAATGACATTGGATGCCCGGATGGTCAGATAGCGGATATTGTAATCGCCGCTGAAAAGATAAATCCCGTAAATTTCTGTTCCTGGGGCGGTCGATTGAACGGTAATACTCATAAAGCGGGCAAAGTTTCCATTGACATAGGTGGAGTCGTTCTCATCCAGGAAATAACCCGGTCCAATGAGGACCAATTTCTTGGTAATGGTAATTTGGCCATAATGGTTGGCCATTCCGTTTCCCTCCACGAAAATGGTATCGCCGGCGGAAGCCGCTTCCTGGGCTTCGGCAAAGGTGCGGAAATCGGCCTCCACGGCCAGGTTGTTGTTCAGCCGCCAGATGGTGGCGCTGGCGCCCAGGGCGCACAGGCAAAACATAAGGGTGAAAATTTTTTTCATTGCAGATGGTTTTAAGGTTGAGAAACTTAAGGGTCTTTCCAAAAATGTTGCCTTAATCATGGTGACCGCCATGGTTATAGGCCCGGCAAGGCGGGCTCAGGAATTACAGTTGAAGCAACGCCAGCGAACGGAAATAAAAAAAATGTTTTATTATATATGACGGTTGCATACCATACATGATTGAACCGGCGATCCACAATTTTTACCCGGAGGAGGGGATGAAACGGGTAAATTCAAAAGCAATGCTCAAAACCAGTGTTCTGCTTTTATTTACAGAACCAGCGGAGGCTTGGATACTGGAAATAGCCTTTTTCGGCCATAAATATAAAACACTTATTTAAGTTATGCAATAGCTGATGTAATGTTTATGGACAAAAATTTATCCTTGGGAGACAAATAATGATTAATAAAAGAAAGGAGGCTTGGTGGGACTAACGACCTTTCAAACAGGGACCATGCTCGTACTTTAACCGGTGTTTAACCGTTTTAAAACGTCTGAAACCCGACTGAACTACGAGGATGGTATGACCCTGGAAGGACGCAGAAAAGAAAAAGGCCGGCCCATTTTTATGAGCCGGCCTTTTGAGGGTGTTGACCGATCAGGATTCGAACCTGAACAGGCAGAACCAAAATCTGCAGTGCTACCGTTACACCATCGGTCAGTACCTTTTGGATTCGGGTTGCAAAGTTAAAACTATTTTTTTTTCTGACAATTATTTTTTCAGAATTTTATGTGATCTCATACCACGCAGCTGAGGCTTCCGTTACAAGGATATGTACTGTTGAAGTGTTGTATAGCAGGGGGTTGTAAAGAATGTTAAAAAGGGAAATTTTTCCTTTGTTTTTTCATAACTTCGCAAGCGATTTTTGCCGGGCAGTTTTCCGAGTTGCCCGCGCAGCACACTTACCATAAAACCCTTTTCAGAGATGGACGAAAAGTTGTACAAAAAGTTGAACAACTACCTGGCCTGGGCAGTATTTGCCATAGGGGCCACCGTATTGTTTTCGACCGTTGAGCCTACAGCCAGCTTCTGGGATGCCGGCGAGCGCCTTTCGGTTTCCTATAAGCTTCAGATCGCCCACCCCCCGGGCGCCCCGCTTTACCAGATGATGGCCCGCATGTTCTCGCTGCTTTCTTTTGGCGACACCAGCAGGGTGGCCTTCTGGATCAACGCCATGTCGGCAACGGCCGGCGCCCTGACAGTCAGCTTTTTGTTTCGTACCATTACCATCCTGGCCCGTAAACTCATTGCCGATAAAGTGGAAGTGACCCGCGAGAAGGCCATCGCCATTTTTGGCAGCGGCCTGGTGGGGGCCCTGGCACTTACCTTCAGCGATTCGTTCTGGTTTACCGCTGTCGAAGCCGAAGTGTATGTGACCTCCCTGTTCCTGACGGCTTTTGTGTTTTGGTCTATCCTGAAATGGGAGGCTGCGGCACATGAAAAAGATTCGCTGCGATGGCTGCTGCTGATCGCCTTTATCATCGGCCTTTCCATCGGGGTGCATATGCTCAACCTGCTGGCTATCCCTGCCATCGTTTTCGTTTATTATTTCAAGAAGTTCAACCCTACCCCCAAAGGTATTCTCATCACCGCTATCTTATCGCTTCTGTTGGTGGGGTTTATCATGAGTGTGCTGATTCCGGGCCTGCTGACCCTCGACTGGAAATTTGAGAAATTCTTTGTCAACGTGCTGCGCCTGCCGTTCCACTCGGGCACGATCTTTTATTTTGCAGCCGTCGTTGGTGCCATTGCCTATGGTCTGTACTTCACCCATAAGCACAAAAAGGTGGTATGGAACACGGTGATCCTGGCCCTGACTTTCCTGGTGATTGGCTATTCGTCGTATTTCATGCTGGTGGTTCGCTCGAATGCCCAGGTGCCCATCAACGAGAATGCGCCCAAGGATGCCCTGGCCATGAAGGCTTACCTGGGGCGTGAGCAATACGGATCGTGGCCGCTGCTGAAAGGCCCCTATTACAACTCGCCCCTGATCGATGCGGTAGATGGCAAGCCGGTATACGGCAAGAACAAGGAAACCAAACGATACGAAATTATCAATGCGCGCATTGGCCTCGAACCGGTTTATCATCCCGACTTTGTCACCCTGTTTCCCAGGATGCACAGCAACCAGCAGTCCATTCACATCAGCGGTTATGAGAGCTGGGGCAACGTGAAAGGACGGCCCATACGCTTTACGGGCCCCGACGGGCAGAGCCGCACCATCAATAAGCCCACCTTTGGTGAGAACCTCCGTTTCTTTTTCTCCTATCAGCTGGGTCATATGTACTGGCGTTATTTTTTATGGAATTTCGCCGGCAGGCAAAACGACATCCAGGGCCACGGCAGCCCGGTGGAAGGCAACTGGCTCAGCGGCATCCGCTTCCTGGATGAGGCACGCCTGGGTCCGCAGGACAACCTTCCTGAAAGCATGACCTCAAACCGCGGCTTCAACCGCTATTTTATGCTGCCCCTATTGCTGGGGATCTTTGGCATGCTTTACCAGCTTCGCCGCCGGCCCGGTGACACCCTGGTGGTGGCCCTGCTGTTCTTTATGACGGGTTTGGCCATTGTCATTTACCTCAACCAAACGCCTTACCAGCCCAGGGAACGCGACTATTCGTACATCGGCTCGTTTTATGCCTTCTCCATCTGGGTGGGGCTGGGCGTGATGAGCCTTTACAACTTCTTTGCCAAGAAGCTGAATGGCAAGATTGCCGGGGTGCTGGCCATTGTTCTTGCCCTGCTGATGGCCCCTGCCCTGATGGCTAAAGAGAACTGGGACGATCACGACCGCTCGCACCGTTACCTGGTCAGCGATGTGGCCAAAAACTACCTGGAGTCGTGCGCCCCCAATGCCATCATCTTTACCAATGGCGACAACGACACCTTCCCGCTGTGGTATGCCCAGGAGGTGGAAGGCGTTAGGCTGGACGTGAAGGTGGTGAACCTGAGCCTGTTTAATACCGACTGGTATATCAATAACATGATGCGGCGCAAGACCTATGACGCCGAACCCCTGCCCCTGAGCATGGAACCCAGGCAATACCGGGACGGGACGCGCGACTATGTGTATATGGTCGATAACCCGAACCTGGAAGGCTTCCAGGACCTGCGCAGCGTAGTGAATTTTGTGGCCAGCGATGATCAGCGCACGCGCATCAGGACTTCGCGTGGTTCGGAGGATTATTTCCCCACCAAAAGGTTCCGGCTGCCTGTTGATTCGGCCAAAGTAGTCGCTAATGGCACGGTGGCCCCTGAGGATGCGCACCTGATCGTGCCTTACGTGGAGTGGACCATGGATCAGACGGGCCTGCAGAAAAGCCATATGATGGTCCTCGACTTCCTGGCCACCAACAACTGGGAACGCCCGGTATATTTTGCCATCACCACCGGTGGTGATTCGTATATGGGGCTTGAGGAGTATTTCCAGCTGGATGGTATGGCTTACCGCCTGGTGCCTATCCGCACTGCCGATGTGGAAGAGCAGCCCGGCCGGATTAACACCCGCATCCTTTACGACAACATCATGAACAAGTTCGTCTGGGGCAATATCAACGATCCCAGGGTCTATCTGAACGAAGACCACCGGAGGCTGACCGTGAACTTCCGCAACATCATGCAGCGGCTGGCCCACGCCCTGATCGACGAGGGCAAGGTCGATTCGGCGGTGGTGGTGCTCGATAAGGCCATGGAGATCATGCCCGAGTCGCAGGTACCCTATAATTATTTCAACCTGCTGATTGCCGAGGCTTATTATCGGGCCGGCGAGCTGGAAAAGGCGAAAGCCATTGCTGAACGCATGCTGGAGTTGTATGGACAGGATCTGAGGCATTACTTCTCATTTACCGGTCCCCGGGCTACTTTCCTCGATCGCAACAAGCAGGAGGCCCTGGCCCTTGTACAACGCATTCAGTTCCTGGCGGGTGAATACGAGCAGGATGCCCTTGCCGGGGAAGCAAAGGAAACGTTTGAAACCTATTACCAGCTTTTCCTGCAGGGTTATTAAAACAAAACACAAAAAAGGAAAACATCCCTGTTTAAGCATTGCCTAATGCGCTAAAAAACAGGGATGTTTTTTTATTTATTGGAAAAAAAGTATTACTTTTGCGCAGAATATTGCAAAACGCCAATTTGTTGAGGGGGCAATTAAGTCCCCTCTTTCATTGGAAGCCATTGATATGATAGACGGCAAACAGATAGAAAGCATCGTAAACGAATACCTGGAAGGCACGGATAAGTTCCTGGTAAGCGTAAACGTGCGTCCCGGCAACCGGGTGCTGGTGCTGCTCGACGGGGAAAAAGGCATTCAAGTTGCCGATTGTGCCCTGCTAAGCAAGCACATCGAGTCGTTCTTTGACCGCGATACCGAAGACTTTGACCTGGAAGTGTCGTCGGTGGGGGTGGGATCACCCCTGAAAATGAAGCGTCAGTATCATATCAATGTAGGCAGGCAAATCATGGTGATGGGCCACGATCTGAGGAAGACCCGGGGCAAGCTGGTGGAAGTGCTCGATGAGGGCATCCGCATCGAGAAGGAAGCCACAAAGAAAAAGCCCAAAAAAGGGGAGCCCCTGGAAGACCCTATCGCCTATTTCGCTTTCAATGACATCAGGGAAGCCCGGATACAGGTTTCGTTCAGCAAGGAATAACAGGAAAAAAACACAGGTTTAACAAGTAATTGACCGCAAGCATATGGAAAGTATAAATTTGGTTGAGTCGTTTTCCGAGTTTAAGGAGTTTAAGAACATAGACCGCTCTACCATGATGTTGATCCTTGAGGATGTTTTCAAAAACATGCTTATGAAGAAATATGGATCGGCAGATAATTTTGACATCATCGTAAACATTGACAAGGGTGACCTTGAAGTATGGCACAACCGGGTGATTGTAGAGGACGGTGAGGTGGAAGACCCCAGCGCCGAGATCGCCTATTCGGAAGCCATCAAGATCGAGCCCGACTTCGAGATCGGTGAAGAGGTGTCTGAACCTGTTAAGATGGCTGACTTCGGCCGCCGCGAGATCCTGGCCATCCGTCAGAACCTGGCTTCCAAGATTCTTGAACTGGAGAAAGACAGCGTTTACAAGAAATACCAGGAACGGGTGGGTGACCTTGTCACTGCCGAGGTTTACCAGGTATGGAAAAAAGAGATCCTGGCCCTTGACGATGAAGGCATTGAACTGATCCTTCCCAAGACCGAGCAGATCCCTTCGGATTTCTTCCGTAAGGGCGATTCGGTGCGTGCCGTAGTGTCAAGGGTGGAGATCAAGAACAACAACCCGCTGATTATCCTTTCGCGTACCTCCCCGGTTTTCCTCGAGCGTCTGTTTGAGCAGGAAGTACCGGAAGTGTATGATGGCCTGATTACCATTAAGAAGATCGTCCGTGTGCCCGGTGAAAGGGCCAAAGTGGCCGTGGAATCATACGACGACCGCATCGACCCTGTAGGCGCCTGTGTGGGGATGAAAGGTTCAAGAATACATGGCATCGTTCGCGAATTGCGCAACGAGAACATTGACGTGATCAACTTCACCAATAACCCCAACCTGTACATTACCCGTGCCCTGAGCCCCGCCAAGATCAATTCGATCACCCTCGATGACAAGAACAAGCGGGCAGAGGTTTTCCTCAAGCCCGATCAGGTATCGCTGGCTATCGGGAAAGGTGGCTTCAACATTAAGCTGGCCGGATTGCTTACGGGTTATGAGATCGATGTGTACCGCGATACGGATGTTGAAACCGAGGATGTTGACCTGATGGAATTCAATGACGAGATCGAACAGTGGGTCATTGATGAATTTAAGAATATTGGCTGCGATACCGCCAAGAGTGTGCTCAATCTGAGCGTGGAAGACCTGGTGAAGCGTACTGACCTGGAAGAGGAGACCATCCAGGAGGTCATGCGTATACTGAAAGCAGAATTCGAATAAAACCCTTAATTTTGCAAGATTTTTCGCCGGCTCCGAATTTTTTGAAAACCTAAACCTGAATATGACTGAAGGTACTGCATTAAAACGTTTAAGTAAAGTTGCCAGGGAATTTAACATAGGTACTACGACCATTGTTGAATTTCTGGGCAAGAAAGGTATTTCCATCGAGAACAACCCCAACACCAAGCTCTCGGAGGATGCCTATCAATTGTTATTTAAGGAGTTTCAGCAAGAGAAGAAGCTAAAGGAAGCTACCCTTGGCAAGGGATTGGAGCACGTTGAGCGCAAGACCATCTCGCTGGAACAGCCCAAAGGTACCCGTGAAGAAGAGAAAGAAGGTAAAGGTAAGGAAGAAGCCGAAGACAAGGATCTTTTCATCAAGGACAGCAAGCCAGCGGCAACGCCTCCTTCTGTAAAGGAAGAGGTGAAGCTCAGCGGCCCCAAGGTGGTCGGTAAGATCGAGGAGAAGGAAGAGAAGGAAGTTCCCGCAGAAAAGCCGGAACCGGCAAAAGAGGAACGCGCTGCGCCCGGGGAAGCAGCCCCTGAGGAAACAAAAGCGCCCGAGGCCGAAGCAGCCGAAGAAGTTCCTGCAAAAGAAGATAAAAAAGAAAAAGGCGGCCTGAAGGTGATCGGCAAGCTGGATCTTGAAGAAACCAAAGCTCAGAAGAAGCCAAAAGAGCAAAAAACAGAAACCCCTGAAGAAAAGGCGCCCGAAGCGCCTAAGGCCCCTGAGGAAGAAAAGGCCAAAGAGGCTGAAGCGACTGAAAAGGAAGAACAGAAGCCAGAAGCCGCGAAACCCGAAGAAGAGAAGAAAGAGTTTTTTAAGATAGAGCGCGCCAAGCTGAGTGGCCCCACAATCTTAGGGACCATGGAGTTGCCCAAGGAGAAGGAAGCGGGCAAAAAATTGGTGGCCTCATCTTCGGATGCCAACAAGTCGAAGCGCCGCAAACGTAAGCGCATCAGCAAAAAGGAAAAAGGCGGAGAGGTGGATGTCAGTGCAACCCACAGCGACAAGGGTGTACGCACGGATGCCGGGAAGGCGCGCAAATCTCCACGCCGCGACCATATAAAACCCGAGGTGTCGGAAGAGGAAATCCAGCGTCAGGTGCGCGAAACCCTTGCAGCATTAAGCGGGGGCGGTGGCAAATCAAAAGCCTCCAAGCACCGCCGCATCAAGCGCGATATCCTGGAAAAGAAACGCGAGAAGGAACTGGAACGGGAAACTTCAGAAGAATCCGTACTGAGGGTTACAGAATTCATCCCCGCCAGCGAGTTGGCCAACCTCATGAAGGTCAATGTCAACGAAGTCATTGCCACTTGCATGAACCTCGGCCTATTTGTTTCGATCAACCAGCGACTCGATGCCGAGACCATTACCATTGTAGCCAGTGAATTTGGTTTTGATGTTGAATTTGTTGGCCTCGATGAGCAAAAAGATATAGAAGAAGAGGAAGACAGGGAAGAGGACCTGGTGCCACGCGCACCCATTGTTACGGTGATGGGTCACGTTAACCATGGGAAGACCTCATTGCTTGACCGCATCAGGCATACCAACGTTATTGGCGGAGAGGCCGGCGGGATCACACAGCACATCGGGGCTTACTCTGTATTACTGGATTCAGGTAAGACCATCACCTTCCTCGACACCCCGGGTCACGAAGCCTTTACGGCCATGCGTGCACGTGGTGCCAGGGTCACCGACGTAGCCATCATTGTGGTGGCTGCTGACGATAACGTGATGCCTCAGACCGTGGAAGCCATTAACCATGCCCAGGCAGCCAATGTCCCTATTGTCATCGCCATCAACAAGATTGACAAGCCTTCTGCTAACCCTGAAAGGGTGAAGGAAGAGCTGGCAAAGCTTAATGTCCTTGTGGAAGATTGGGGTGGAAAATACCAGAGCCAGGAGATCTCGGCGAAAGCCGGCACCAATGTGGAGCAACTCCTGGAAAAAGTACTGTTGGAGGCTGAGTTGCTTGAACTGAAAGCAAATCCTTCTCGCCGTGCATCAGGAACCGTGATCGAATCTTCGCTTGACAAGGGGCGGGGGTATGTAACGACCTTATTGATACAGAATGGCTCGATGAAAGTCGGCGATATTGTGGTGGCAGGTGTGCATCACGGCAAAGTGAAGGCCATGTTCAACGAGCGCGGACAGCGTATCAAGGAAGCAGGCCCTGCCTCTCCTGTGCTGATCCTGGGTCTCGATGGTGCGCCCCAGGCTGGTGACACGTTTAACGTGATGGAATCGGAAAGCGAAGCCCGCTCGGTTACCAATAAGCGTCAGCAGATCTTCCGCGAACAAGGATTACGTACCCAGAAGCATATCACCCTGGATGAGATCGGACGGCGTATTGCCATTGGCGACTTTAAGGAATTGAATATCATCGTGAAAGGTGACGTGGATGGTTCGGTGGAAGCCCTTGCAGACTCGCTGCTTAAGCTCACCACAGAAGAAGTCCAGGTCAATATCATTCACAAGGCCGTTGGGGGTATCACCGAAGGCGACGTGTTGCTGGCCTCAGCATCCAATGCCGTGATTATCGGCTTCCAGGTTCGCCCCTCTGCGGCAGCCCGAAAACTTGCTGAACAGGAAGAGATTGATATCAGGCTCTACAGTGTTATTTATAACGCCATCAATGAGATCAAGTCGGCCATTGAGGGGATGCTTTCGCCCGAAATTGAAGAAAAGATCACCGCCAACCTGGAGGTCAGAGATGTCTTCAAGATCACCAAGGTGGGTACCGTTGCCGGATGTATGGTGCTCGACGGAAAGATTCAGCGCCACTCCAGCATCCGC
The DNA here is from genome assembly GCA_036351255.1 of Bacteroides sp. Classification (NCBI taxonomy): domain Bacteria; kingdom Pseudomonadati; phylum Bacteroidota; class Bacteroidia; order Bacteroidales; family Bacteroidaceae; genus Bacteroides; species Bacteroides sp. The sequence goes on along the minus strand of JAZBOS010000010.1, from coordinate 78,344 downwards.
TTGATTCGCGACGGGATCGTGGTTTATACCGGCACCCTGGGCTCACTCAAGCGCTTCAAGGACGATGTGAAGGAGGTTTCTTCAGGATATGAATGCGGATTGAATATCGAGCGGTTTAATGACCTGAAAGTCGGGGATATCATCGAAGCCTTCGAAACCATTGAAGTAGCAAGGAAGCTGGACTAAAAAACCAATCATAATAAAGCGCGGTTGCCGATGAAAGAGTGGGTTGCCGCGTTTTTTTATGCGCTTTCGGAAAAATTTTAATAAATTGAGCAAAAAATATAAGGATGAGCGAGATCAAAATTAGCCTGGGCAATGCCCGGGATTACATCAGTGACAATGAAATAGCTCTTTTCGAGTCTGAAGTGGCCCTTCACCGGTCAAATATCTATAAGAAAACCGGCCGGGGTCATGATTTCCTGGGGTGGGTTGAGCTTCCCTCAAACATCGATGCGGAGCTCCTGGACAAGATTGAAAAGGATGCCCGTAAAATGCAACAGCAATCAGAAGTGGTGGTGGTGTGTGGCATCGGCGGCTCTTATCTTGGGGCCCGGGCGGTGATCGACGCCCTGAGTAATCCTTTCAGGGGTTTGCAGGACAAGGAGGCGCGCAAGTCGCCCCTGATGCTTTATGCCGGGCATCAGCTGGATGAGGATTATATGGCGCAACTGCTCGAATTGCTTGACGAGAAAGACTATTCAGTGATTGTAATAAGCAAGTCGGGCACCACAACGGAGCCTGCCGTGGCTTTTCGCCTGCTGAAGGCCCATCTGGAGCAAAAATATGGCGAGGCGCAGGCTGGGGAAAGGATCTTTGCCGTTACGGATGCGGATAGGGGCGCCCTGAAAAAACTGGCCACCGAAAAGAGCTATGCCACCTATGTGATCCCTGACGACGTGGGAGGCCGTTTCTCGGTGCTAACCCCCGTGGGCTTGCTGCCCATTGCAGTGGCAGGCATTGATATCAGGCAACTGGTGGATGGGGCCCGTGAGATGCAGAAATTGTTGAAAGAGAAGGACAAGATCACCGAAAACCCTGCAGCACTTTATGCAGTAGCCCGGAATATCCTTTACCGCAAGGGAAAAACCACCGAGATCCTGGCTGGCTATACCCCTTCGCTCAACTACCTGGTGGAATGGTGGAAACAGCTTTACGGCGAGAGTGAAGGCAAGGAGCAGAAAGGCATTTTCCCGGCTGGGGTGAACTTCACCACCGACCTGCATTCTATGGGGCAGTACATCCAGGATGGCTTACGCAACCTTTTTGAAACGGTACTAACCATTGAAAGTCCCGCAAGAACACTGGAGATTCCGGCAGACCCCCAGGATTTGGATGGCTTGAATTTCCTGGCCGGCAAACGCCTGGGTGAGGTTAATCGCATGGCCAGCCTGGGTACGATGATGGCCCACGTCGACGGGGACGTCCCAAACCTTGAGATCACCCTTGCGCGACTGGACGCCCTGAACCTGGGCAGCCTGATCTACTTCTTTGAGATGGCCTGTGCCATCAGTGGCTATATCCTGGAGGTGAACCCCTTTGATCAGCCAGGGGTAGAGGCTTATAAGAAGAACATGTTTGCCCTGCTGGAAAAGCCGGGATATGAAAAGGAAACGGAAGCCATAAAGAAAAGGTTAAAAGAAGAGTTGTCGTAGTTGTCTAGTTGTCGTAGTTGTCTGACATTCTGATTGCTGAGGCAATAAACTTTCGGTTTAGGGCTTACTTCCTGCTTCTTGCTTTTTACTTCTTACTTATTACTTTTCTTAATAAAACAAGCCCTGCAAAGCGGTTCGTAAGCTTCTGTTTCTCCCAGCACGACGAGCTTATCGCTGACAATGGTTCGGTGTGAATACTGGGCCAGGGCACCGCATTCCACGCAAATGGCATGTACCTTGGTGATGTATTCGGCCATGGCAAGCAAAGCAGGCATAGGGCCAAAGGGGTTGCCCTTAAAGTCCATGTCGAGGCCAGCCACAATTACCCTGATGCCTGAGTTGGCCAGTTGGTTGCAAACGTTGGGGAGCTCAGCATCGAAAAACTGTGCCTCATCAATGCCCACTACGTCCACATCATTGGCAAGCAAAATAATATTGGCCGAAGAGGGGACAGGCGTTGAAAGGATCTCACGCGAATCGTGTGAAACGACCTTTTCCTCATCATACCGGGTGTCGATGGCGGGTTTGAAGATCTCCACCTTCAGGCGGGCAAATTTGGCCCGCTTCAGGCGCCGGATCAGTTCCTCGGTTTTGCCCGAGAACATGCTCCCGCAGATTACTTCAATCCAGCCCCGGCGTCGTGTACGATCTATTTCATTTTCAAGAAACATTCAGCGTTTTTCTTTTTTCTTTGTTACCTTTATGCGGATTTTTTGGCCCGGCAGCCACAAAAATAAACATAAACTTTAGATCATCCCGCGTTGATTTTTACTTAAGTTTTTTGTAGAACCTTTTCTGTTTTTTCCCATGCATCAAGAAATTAAAGACCGGATCATTCATTTACTGGAAGAAATTGTCGAACGTGCTCATTCCATTAACCAGCAGGACCAGGGCAATGCTGATTTGGAAATAGACCTGGTCATGGAGGATCTGCGTTCCCTGTACCGGCAATTTGACCTGTTGCGCAGGCATGCAAACCTTTCCGGCCTAAGGGCTGAGACCCCCGAGTTCCCAACAGAAGAAGTTCAGGCGAAAAAAGAAACTGAAAATCAAACCTTCGCAGAGACAGCGGAGACGCCTGAGACTGAAAATCAGGAAAAGGCAGAGCAAACGCCAAATGAAGAACCGGAAGAGGAGATGCCCGCTGAACCAGAAAGTCAAACTCCGGTACATGAAGAAATACCTGTTATAGAAGAAAACCTGCAACCTGAGCCTGTTGAGGAACCAGAGCCTGAACCTGAACCTGAAAAAGAAGCCGAATCAGCGCCTGTTAAGGAAATTGCTCCCAAACCTGTTGCCAAACCAGGAAAGGAAAGTGTTCAAAAACCACATCCCCCCCGGATGAATGGTCCGCACTCTGTGCTGGATTTGTTCTCGACCGGGGCCGCCTCACGTAATGTGGGGGAAAGTCTGGAAAAAGAGGACAATTCCCTGCACAAGCGGATTATTGCCCAGAAGGAAGACCGCAGCATTGGAACACGCCTTCAGATGACACCCATCTCCAATTTAAAGGATGCCATTGGGGTCAATGAAAAGTTCCTCTTCATTAACGAACTCTTTGGCGGGAATATCCAGGTATACAATGAGTCCGTTGCCCGCCTCAATGAATTTAAAGACATGCAGGAGGCCTTCGGTTACCTGAATGAGTTAAATGACTTGCTGGGCTGGGATGAAAAGCGCTCGGCACAAACCATAGAAAAGCTGGCCAATTTTGTGCAGCGCAGATATATGGATCGCTAAACCGGTTCCTTAAACTAGCTCATGTCAAAGTTGTTTGTCATACCCACGCCCATTGGCAACCTGGAAGATATCACCCTGCGTGCCCTCCGGATCCTGGGTGAAGTTGACCTGCTTTTGGCCGAGGATACCCGCACGACCGGCAATCTTTTGCAGCACTTTCAGCTGAAGGTGCCCATGATGGCGCACCACCAGTTTAATGAGCATAAAACGCTGACATCCCTTATCGGGAAACTTAAATCAGGCATGAAACTTGGGCTGGTGACCGATGCAGGGACGCCCGCCATCTCGGATCCCGGATTTCTGTTGGTCAGGGAATGCATCCGTGAAGGGATTGAGGTGGAGTGCCTGCCTGGAGCAACGGCCTTTGTGCCAGCACTGGTTAATTCCGGGCTCCCCAACGATCGCTTTTGCTTTGAAGGCTTCCTCCCCCAGAAAAAAGGACGCGCAACCCGCTTGGCTTCTCTTGCCAGCGAAGCCCGAACGATGGTGTTTTATGAATCGCCCCACCGCCTGGTTAAAACCCTGAAGGCTTTATCCGAAGTCTTTGGCGCTGAACGGCAGGCCAGTGTCTCGCGCGAGTTGAGCAAGATGCACGAGGAGAATGTTCGCGGAACCCTACAGGAACTGGCCGCCTATTTTGAAAAGGGTACGGTAAAAGGGGAGATTTGCATCGTGGTAGCCGGTGCCGGTCAAAAAGGAAACGCGGGAAATGAATCTGGTGATTAGTCGTCGAGCTTCAGGACTGCCATAAAGGCCTGCTGGGGTACTTCCACATTGCCGATCTGGCGCATACGCTTTTTCCCTTTCTTTTGCTTCTCCAGCAGTTTTCGCTTGCGTGTGATGTCGCCTCCGTAACATTTGGCCGTAACGTCCTTCCGCAGGGCCTTAACGGTTTCCCTGGCAATGATTTTTGAGCCGATACCGGCCTGTATGGCAATATCAAACTGCTGACGGGGGATCAGCTGTCTTAGCTTTTCACAGATGCGCTTGCCAAAATCATAGGAGTTTTCGCGGTGGATCAGGGCAGACAAGGCATCCACCTGGTCTCCGTTAAGCAGGATATCGAGCTTCACCAGGTCGGAGTTCTTGTAACCGCTGGGATGGTAATCGAAGGAAGCATACCCGCGTGAAATGGTCTTCAGCCGGTCGTAAAAGTCAAAGACGATCTCTGCCAGTGGCATCTCAAAGGTCATCTCCACCCGGTCGGTAGTCAGGTAAACCTGGTTTTTTACAATGCCCCGCTTGTCAAGGCACAGCGACATCACCGGGCCGATGTATTCAGACTTGGTAATGATCTGGGCGATGATATAGGGTTCTTCAATGTAATCGAGGATATTGCTCGAGGGCAGGTCTGAAGGGTTGTTGACCACGATCATGTTTCCCTTGGTGGTATAAGCGTGGTAAGACACGTTGGGAACCGTATTGATCACCGTCATGTCGAACTCCCTCTCCAGGCGTTCCTGGACGATTTCCATATGAAGCATCCCCAGGAACCCGCAACGGAATCCGAAGCCCAGCGCTGCTGACGATTCGGGTTCAAAGGTCAGCGAGGCATCGTTCAGCTGCAGCTTCTCCATGGCTGTGCGCAATTCCTCAAAGTCATCGGTCTCCACAGGGTATATGCCTGCAAATACCATGGGCTTAACGTTTTCAAAGCCTTTGATGGCTTCGGGGATGGATCTCTTGACGTGCGTGATGGTGTCGCCCACCTTCACTTCCCGGGCGTCCTTGATGCCTGAGATGATGTAACCCACATCGCCTGCCGAGATGACAGGCTTGGGCAGTTGCAACAGCTTCAGCACCCCCACTTCATCCGCATTGTATTGGCGGCGGGTATTCATGAACTTGACGTGGTCGCCGGTCCTGATCTGCCCGTTGAAGACGCGGAAGTAAGCAATGACGCCGCGGAAAGGATTATACACCGAGTCGAAGATCAAAGCTTGCAGGGGCGCTTCAGGATCCCCTTTGGGTGCAGGGATGCGATGGACGATTGCTTCAAGGATGCTGTCCACCCCAAAGCCGGTTTTCCCGCTGGCCGGGATAATGTCATCATAGTCGCAACCGGTCAGGTCAACGATCTGATCGGCTACCTCTTCGGGCATGGCACCCGGGAGGTCCATTTTATTCAGTACGGGGATGATCACCAGATCGTGATCCAGGGCAAGGTAAAGATTGGAAATGGTTTGTGCTTCAATACCCTGCGAGGCATCCACGATCAGCAAGGCACCTTCGCAGGCGGCTATGGAACGTGAAACCTCATAGCTGAAGTCGACGTGTCCGGGAGTATCAATCAGGTTCAGCTTGTATTCCTGCCCATCCTGCACATAATCCATCTGGATGGCGTGGCTTTTGATGGTAATGCCTCGCTCGCGCTCCAGATCCATGTTGTCCAGCAGCTGGTCTTTAAAGTCACGATCGCTGATGGTATTGGTGGTCTGAAGCAGGCGGTCGGCCAGGGTGCTTTTACCGTGGTCGATGTGGGCAATGATACAAAAATTCCTGATGTTTTTCATAGCTTGCAAAATTACAATTAAAAAACCATATTTTTTTTAATTTTGGAGATTGCGACATGCACAAAATAAAAGCCTTACTTTGACCGTATTTATCTAATAATAGCAGCCTTATTACACATTGCTGCAAACAAGATGTTCTTCATGACCTCATTCCGAATTTTCCTGGTAAGTGTATTTGTATTGATCAGCCTGGGGGTTTATGCTCAGCAAACCTATCCCATCAGTGTATATGATGGCCAAACTGTTGAGACCTGCACTGGCATTTTTACCGACAGTGGTGGAGATTTCCAGACCCCCTATGGGCCCAACGAAGATTTCAGTGTGACTTTTTGCAGCAATGATGAGCAACACCCGGTGCTGGATGTGTTTTTTGAATATTTCCAGCTGGCCCAGGGCGATATTCTTTACGTATACGACGGACCCGACTCTTCTGCGCCCCTGCTCTGGGAAGCCACGGCTACAGACCTCCAGGGATTGCACGTTTATGCCTCTGAGGGCTGCCTTCATTTCCGCTTTGTTTCTTCCCCCAGCGATCAAAGCAATGGCTGGTCGGCGCCTATGCAGTGCCTCAGTTTATGCGAGACCTTCCAGGCAAGCATCACTCCGCAGGCAGGCACCTTTGAATATTGCCCTGAAACCGGCGACATCACCCTCTTGGCATCTTCCGCTTACTTACCAGAGAACCTGCCCTTTAACCCCAGCCAGGTATCCTACCAATGGCTGGTTGATGGAACCCCCTACACCGGTAGCCAGGTGACCCATTCCTTTTTCAATCCGGGTGCTTACCCCATTACCCTCGTGGCCACTGACCCCACCCACGGCTGCGAAGCCACCGTGAACGAGGTCATAAAACTAGGGACCTATCCCAGCTTCGATGGCACCATTGCCACTGTCGACACGGCCTGCGCGGGCGAGACCTTTTCGCTCCTTGGGATGGCCACGCCTAACATCTGGACGGGTTTTCCCACTGAAGTGGTCGAAACGGCAGCCATCCCTGATGGCACTGGCGAACTGTATGAGTCATCACTGGTCTTCGATATTTTCGATGAGGGCGATGTCATCCTGTCTGCAGTGGATATTGACCAGGTATGCATCAACATTGAGCACGCCGTCAACGGCCAGTTGCAGTTTGAGCTGGAATGCCCGAGCGGAAACAGGATCACCCTGAAAGACTATGGCTCGGGAACCTCCAACCTGGGTGAACCTGTTATCTGGGACAATGTGACCCCTGGAGAGGGATACAATTATTGCTTCTCTAACGAAGCGGCCTATGGCACCATGGCCCAGACCGCTCCCCAGTTTCATGAATACACCGACCAGGCCGGCAATTATTATTTCAATGCCGCATACCTGCCCGCTGGTTCTTACACCCCCGACGATCATTTCAATGGGCTTACCGGATGCCCCCTGAATGGGGAATGGACCTTAAGGGTTAAAGACCAGGTGCCGGGCGACGATGGTTTTATCTTCAGCTGGAGCCTGTATTTCAGGGAAGATTTTTATCCCGATTCGCTCATTTTCTTTCCCGAGATCACCCAGCGCCGGTGGTATCAAAACACCAACCCCCTCCAGGGCAACCCGGTTGCCGTTTTTGTTGAGGAACCCGGAGACCACACCTTCAGGTTTGAGGCTACTGACTCCTTTGGCTGTCTCTACGACACTACCGTGACGGTATATATCCGCCCCCTGCCCGAAGCCGAAATCCTTTCTGAACTCGAACTGCCATTTTGTGAAGGCGATTCAACGCTCCTTACGGTTTCGGCCATCAACAATGCAACGCCTTTGTTTTCCTATCAGTGGTCATTTAACAATGTGGAGATTCCGGGGGCTGTTTACGATACCCTGATGGCCAAGACCCCCGGCACTTATACCGTTCAGGTGACCGACGAGGAAACCGCATGTTTTGACTTCTTTGATCTCGATGTGACCCAGCAAAACTGTGACCTTACCATTCCCAATGTCTTTACCCCCAATGGTGATGGCATCAACGATTATTTTGAGATCCTCAACCTGGAGTATTACCAGGCCGAGATGGTGATCTTTAACCGCTGGGGCAAAAAGGTTTACGAACACTCCGATTATTTTAACAACTGGTGGGACGGAGAGGGTGCCCCCGATGGCACGTATTTTTACATCCTGACCTATTCCCGCGGAGAGGAACGAAAAAACACCGAGGGGGTCATTACCATTGTTCGCTGACAAAACGGCGTGCTTTTTTCTCCCCTTACTCCTGACATTTTGCGGGTTTTATTGTTTAATTTATATAAGGCACGGATTTTGAGCGAATTTGCCTTAAACCACTTGTTGGTTCCATAAATTATACGCGAATGCTTTATAAAAACATCATAAAGGAATATCAGAATATTGTGTCGATGCTTCACAAGAGGCAGGTCGTTGAAGCCATTGAGAAGCTGAGGCTGCTGGTCAAAGAATCGCAGAAAGAATTCATCAACGAGCGGCTTGACAACCTTTTAGAGACCTACCGCAATATCCTGAAACATTCCTTTGCTGCTGTCCACGACCCTGAGCGTGAAAAAATCTACCATTACCTGATTCGCAGCTTGCTAGAGCTTGCTGACGAGCTCAAGGAAATGCTGCTCACCGAGGCAGGCGCCTCAAACACCTACCAGATGAAGTCGCGGCTGCAGCGCGAGCAAAGGCTCGAGCGCCAGGAAGCCCTCGCTTACCTGGAACGCGTCACCTACGACGACCAGCTGGCCGGTCTGCTGAAGGAGGTAAAGGTTGCCGACAGCAATGATTTGCCCGGTCGCGAAGAATCACTCATCCGCATCTTTAATATTATCTGGCTTACCGACAAATATACTGAGGCAGAAATCGAACTGCTCAATGCCAGTTGCGATTCCGGCCGCCTGCCCTGGCACGACAAGGGCCTGATCGTTAGTGCCCTTACCCTCAGCCTGCTGCGTTACTTCGATGTCAATAAGTTCCTTATCCTCTTTCGCTTTGCCGAGAAAAGGGAGGAGCGCGTCTGGGAACGTGCCATGGTAGGCTTGTTTGTGGCTTTCCTGAAATACAACGACCGCTTCTACCTTTATCCCGTGCTTGAAGAAAAAACCCTGGATTTCCGTGAATTCCCGGGAATAGAGCAAAACCTTGAAGCCATTGTAATCCAGTTCACCAAGGCAAAGGAAACCGAGAAGGTTCGTCGTAAATGGGAAGAAGAGATCATGCCCGCCATGATGAAAATGAGGCCCAAAATTGAAGAGAAACTCGAACTCGACCAGATTTTCAAGGAAGAGTTTGGCGAAGAAAAGAACCCCGATTGGGAAACGGTATTTGAAGATACGCCTGGTTTGCTTGATAAGCTGCAGGAGTTTACCGAGATGCAGCTCGAAGGCATGGATGTCTTTATGAGCGCCTTCTCACAGCTGAAAGGATTTCCATTCTTCCGCGAGATCAGCAACTGGTTCGTGCCCTTCTATATGGAGAATGAGGCCATTGCATCATCTTTGGGCAGCGGCACCGGGCAAACCGACCTCACCCCCCTGGTCAGCAAACTTGAGGACAGCTTTTTTATGTGCAACAGCGACAAATATTCATTCTGCCTCAACCTGGGCATGGCTCCTGAGCAGCAGAAGGCCATGATGATGAATATGCTGAACAACGAACTGGGCAATTATGCTGAAATTGAGCAGGACGAAAGCCTGCTGAACGACTTTGCCCGGACCAAAAGCATTTATACACAATACTTCCAGGATCTGTACCGCTTTTTCAAGATCCATCCCTGGCGGCAGGAATTTGATGATATCTTTAGCCTGGATGTTGATCTTTACGAAACTGCCTTTGTTAAGCACCTGGTGTCCGAAAGCAAAACCATTCGTAATATTGCTGAGCTGTTCTTCGATAAGAAGTTTTATCCCGATGCCCTTAAAGTCTTTCTGGCGATTCTGGAGAATGAAAAAGACAACATTGAGCTGTTCGAGAAGATAGCCTTTTGCTATGAGAAGACAGGGCAGCTTGACAAGGCCTATGATTATTACGTGAGGGCCGACCTGATCGATTCTGACCGGCCGTGGATCATGCGCAAGCTGGCCTTCTGCAGCAAATACCTCAACCGCTGGGAAGAAGCCCTGCGCTATTACCGGCAGGTGGAGAAGGCCGAGCCCGACGATCTGAAGGTGCAAGCCAACATCGGGCAATGCCTGGTGCACCTCGAGCGTTACGAGGAAGCCCTCGACTATTACTTTAAAATTGAAGTGCTGGCCCCTGAAAACCACCGCATCCGCCGCCCACTGGCCTGGTGTTCCTTCCTGACCGGCAAGCTCGACACCGCCAAAGACTATCTCGAACGCCTGCTAAACGCGGATCCTGAAAACCCCTACGACCTCGAGAATCTGGGTCACGTGCTGTGGTGCCAGGGGCAGCCTGCAGAAGCCCTGAAGTCATACCGCCAGAGCCTTGCCCGGATGAAAGACTTCGACACCTTTAAGGCTTCCTTTAACGAAGACCGCAAACACCTGGAAGGATTCGGAATCAGCCCCTTTGACATGGATCTGATGCTAGACGCCGTGAAAATGGGCGAATAAATCCCTGTTTTTGGCTTTTTCTTTTGCTATACCCGGTTTAAAGAAATCAGGGTCATCAAGGTTTTGTAAACCCCTCCCTTCCCTTGCTATGACAAGGGAACAGAAGATTTTTGCTCCCTTGATTTTGTTTCCATCTTCAGAGTTAATACGTAGTTAATACGGAGTTTATTCGGTTTAAACCGAATAAACTCCGTATTAACTACGAGCCTGGCAGGAGGATGTTCCTGTTCTGCCCGATTCATTTCATGACCCAGGGATCAAAAAAACCCAGGTTTTTTATTCCGGAGTGAAAAATTTTTAATTCATTTTAATGAATAAAAAATAAAAATGAACCATAATGCAGAGAAGTTTAAAACAGATTATGACCCGGCCGATAAGGGTTTTATCAGTCGTTTTTTTAAAAAATCACGCAGCGTTTCCCCGGGTTTTTGCGTCTAATGGGATGTAAGCAAAATCGAAATTGTGTTTGCTGGCAAAGGTTCTTTGTTATTTTGAATGGTAATTAGACCATTAGACCTGTTTCTTAGGAGCGGAAATTTCTCCTTTTTTATATTTTCCGTTTTTTCAGGTTTTGTATGCGTTTCAGGGGTACACGGTAATGGCCGCACAAACTTTCCCCGGGGGTTTTTCCGGGTGAAGAAGCTGCAAACAACATTAACCAAACCAACTAACCCGCGGCCATTTCCCTGAAACCTTTTCCTTTCGGCTTGTTTTCCTATTAGTTCATAATTCACTTTTCCGCTTGGGCCAGGTTTTTCTCCTGGTCTGTTGCGGGATTGTTAAAGGCTGTTGTTTCTTGCGAGACATCAAGCCTGAAAGCTTAGCGGCTGTGGCCGCTTTTTACGGTCTTTGAAGTTTTTTTGAAGGTTTTTTTGAGGGGTTTGCTAATTTGCAGGAATTCTTAACTTTGTTTGTGCCTTAAGCATTTAGTTGGTGGACTCCCTGAAAAAAATAATAAGAGGCTGTCTGAAGAATAACAAGGCAGACCAGTATCGCCTGTACACCCTTTTTTCGAAAAAGATGTACGGGGTTTGCCTCCGTTATGCGGGCAGCTATGATGAAGCCCAGGATATCCTCCAGGAAGGGTTTATCAAGGTTTTTGAGAAACTCGACACCTTTAGGGGGCAGGGAAGCCTGGAGGGATGGATTAAACGTATTATGATCCACACCGCAATTGAAAAATACCGGGAACGGATATATCATTTGTCGGTGGAGGATCTTGGCAAGAACGGGCACGCTTTTGAAGAGAATGGAGGCCCAGAGAAACTCAGGCTGGCCGAGTTGCTGAACCTGATCCAGTTATTGCCCGACCAGTACCGGCTGGTGTTTAACCTTTCGGTGCTTGAAGGGATGAACCATAAGGAAATTGGGGAAATGCTGGGGATTTCAGAATCCACCTCGCGTTCCAATCTTTCAAGGGCCCGGTCGATGTTGCAGGAGTGGATTGTTAAACAAGAGAAAGTTGTTGAAAAAGCCATTTAAGGTTTGTGATGGTAATTGATTATAAAAATTTTGATGACAAGATAAGGGACGCGTTTGACGACTTTGAGGTCAGACCGCCTTCCCGCGTCTGGTATGGCGTGGTGGCAGGCATGTCTGAGCCCGCAAAGAAAGGGATGGCTCCTGTTTTCCTGAAGGTGGCTGCAGGCATTGCGGTTTTGCTTGTGAGCTCATTTTCCTTTTGGTTTTTGACCTTTCAGCCTACTGGCAATACTCCCGGGGAGATCTTTTCACAATCACCTTTGGCAGCCCCTGTCGCAATAGCTTCCTCGCGGTCCGATGCCTCCCAGGCATTTTTATCTCCCGATGAAGGTTCTGCCGGGATTCCCATTCTGGCTTTGAACGAATCGCAGCCTGCAGAACCAGGATTTCATTTCCCTGTTTATGACGACATTATTTCGCTGCAAGCCTTAAGGGCCTCGCTTGACGCTGAACTTCCCGATATTATCATGCCATTGTCTGGCGTCTCTTCCGGAATCCCTCTCTTCGACCATGTGGAGGAAGCACTCGCCCTGGTGGATGAAAGAAAAGACCTTTCTTTCCTGAGCCTTGGGATGCATTTCGCCCCCCAATACAGTTACAGGCATATTATCAATCCTACTGAAACCAACAAGGCTGGTATTCCTTTTGGCTATCTTGAAGATCCATTATTTTCTTTCAATATGGGTCTTTCGGTTCAGGCAAGGGTATTTCCCTGGTTAAGCCTGCAGTCGGGCTTCAATTACGGTACCATGGGGCAATTTGTGAGCAACATCATTGCTTTCTCACACCCGGATAACCTGCCCATCTTTGAAATGGACCGCACCTCGCGTTTCAGCCATCCCCAAACCATCGTTACCTCTCAGGGCAATATTCGCCTGAGTGAGCCTACCCTGTTTTTTGCCGACTCAGAGTCCTACCGCGTCATTACCAACAAGCAATTTGACTTTGAAGGCGGGCCTGAGATGCTTAAAGTCCGCGATTTTGGCGTCAGTCAGTATTTTACATACCTGGAAGTTCCCTTGCTTGCCCGGATAAGGGTAGTCAGGATCCAGGATGCTGAATTTATGGTTAAGGCCGGGGGCTCACTGAATTATATCCTTGGCAATGAGGTCTTTCTGGGTCGAAAAACCATGCAGCGTCCCATTGGCGAGACCTATGGCCTGCGAAAGTTCAACTTCTCGGCCCATGGTGGAATTGCGGTTAACATCCCCATTGGTAACCATTTTCATTTGACCTTTGAACCTACGGCTCAGATTTATTTGATGCCGATGGTGCGCGACCAGCTGATGATTGGCCAGGCATTGCCTTTCCAGTATTCCATATTTACGGGGATAAGCTACGGTTTCTGATTCTTTTTCCGGTATCCGGTCCAATTAATGGCCAGCCCTCCCTGGCTGGTCTCGCGATAGTTGGCTTTCATGTCGAGGCCGGTTTCTTTCATCGTTTGTATTACATCGTCAAAAGAAATGCGGTGTTTCCCATCGGAGAGCAGGGCATATGTGGCGCATTCCCAGGCCCTGACAGCAGCCATAGCATTGCGTTCGATGCAGGGGATCTGAACCAGGCCATTTACCGGGTCGCAGGTGAGTCCCAGGTGATGCTCCATTCCCATCTCGGCAGCATATTCGACTTGCAGAGGAGAGCCCCCTAGCAGCTGAACGGCTGCTCCAGCGGCCATCGAACAGGCAGCTCCTATTTCGCCTTGGCAGCCCACTTCGGCGCCTGAGATGGAAGCATTAGTGCGTATCAGGTTCCCAATCAGGCCAGCGGTGGCCAATCCCCGGATGATCCTGGTGTCGGAAAGTTTATAGGTTTTCTGAAGAGAATAGAGCACGGCGGGCAATACCCCGGCCGAGCCACAGGTAGGGGCGGTGACAATTTGGCCACCAGAGGCATTTTCTTCGGCTACCGCGAGGGCAAAGGCAAAGGTTTGCCCGGTGCGTTTCAGGATGTCGGCAAAGGTTTTGCTGCGGGTGTAATACAAAGGGGCGCGCCTGACCAGGTTTAATCCTCCGGGCAGGGTGCCTTCGTTTTCCAGCCCCCTTTCGATGGCTTGTTTCATGACCTTCCAAACCTCCTCAAGGTATTCGAAGGTGTCGGGCAGGTCGCAGGCCTGCACAAACTCCCACAAGCTCTTGTCGCGTGCTTCACACCAGTTGATGATATCCTGCATGGTATGGAGCATATACACGTTTTCATCCATGGAGTTGGCCTCGCCTTCCTCCATCAGGGCGCCTCCCCCGATGCTGTAAACGCGCCAGGTTTCGATCGGTTTTTCGTCGAGGAAGGCTTCAAATTCCAGGCCGTTGGGGTGTAAAGGCAGTTCAACCTCTGGCTTCCATAAAATCTCAAGGGGGTTGGGATGGAAGGTGTTGATCAGAATGGTGTCGGTCAGGTGACCCACCCCTGTGGCAGCCAGGCTACCGTAAAGGGTTACGCGGAAACGCCGGGCTTCGGGATGGCGAGACAGAAAACGCCCTGCTGCGCGGCGCGGGCCCATGGTATGACTGCTGGAGGGGCCATTCCCTATTTTGAATAACTCCTTGATGGTTTTCATACAAAAAAGACGTTATCAGATTTTTCCCACAGGCATAAAATACAGTACGCGGTATTCCTCGCCCAGCTTGAGAAGGGCTTCTGCCTCTTCATCACGGTATGCGCCAATGACCACAGTGCCCAGGTTGAGCGCTGCAGCCTGCAGGTGGATGTTTTGTCCCACGTGGCCCACTTCATTGTGGATGTACCTGATGCCGCGTTCACCGTAACGGTTAGTGGTGCGTTCGTAAATGGCCGCGAAAATGATGACGATGCCCGCCTTACTGATCATACTTTGACTCAGAGCAGCCCTGGCCAGCTCATTTTCGAGCTCGCGCTGGTCGATGAGTTCAAGCTGGTGGTCACCAACCTTGTAGTGGTAGATCCCCTTGCTCAGGCCTTTCACATTGTTAACCATCACAAACAATTCCAGGGGGAAGGTGGCGCCAGCCGAAGGGGCGGTCCGGAAGCCTCTTTCGTTGTTGATGCCCTGGGCTGCCCAGAGCAGTTGCGACACTTCCTCCAGGTTCAGGGGCTGATTGACATAGCTTCTGATCGAACGGCGCTGGCTCAGGGCTTTCTCAATACTTACAGTGCCATCGGTTAAGGGTTCGGGTAATGGAATCATCGTGCCGGGGATTTGATCAAGAAGGGCTGGTAAATTGGTTGTTTCAGTGGGTTGCCTTTTGTCCTCCCGTTCGGGGGTTACCCCTTTGAAAGCTACCTTAAAGAACAGGGTGGCCAATAAGGCGAATCCAAACGTGACGGCTATGGGGAGATATTTCTTCATTTTTGGCTGCAGCATAGTGGATTGCAAAGGTAATGCCAAAAGGGCAAACTTCCTCCCTAAGGCCTTGTTTAGAATGGGTTTAAATACGGGCTTTGAGTCAAAAAAAATTTTAAAAAATTTACCTTTGCTGCGGCCATCCTGATCCGACAAGGGTTGGCTGTGGATTGCAGCAGAAACAGATTTTCTTACCGTTTTTAACAGGATTCAGAAATGCATAAAATCACCAAACATCCTATCATTCCCATAGCGGATACTGAAAAGGTCACTTTTAAATACAACGGAATTGAGGTCACAGGAGAAAAAGGATTCACCATTGCAGCGGCCCTTCACCAGGCAGGCTTTCCTGTTCACAGCCACAGCTTGACCAACCGCAACCGCAGTCTTGAATGCGGCATTGGCAAATGCGGGGCTTGTGAAATGCTGGTGGACGGAGAAATCAGGCGCATCTGCATCACCCCGGTCGATGGGATCAGGGAAGTGAAAGAAATTCCCCGCGATTATGTGGCTAAGCCTTCGGTATATGTGAAGAAAGATGGGGTCAGGATATTTAAGACCGATGTGGTGATCGTAGGAGCTGGTCCTGCAGGTCTGGCTACCCGTGAGATCCTTCTGGAGAACGGGATTAGCAACATTGTGATTGACAGCAATGCCCAGATCGGTGGTCAGTTTAATATGCAGACCCACCAGTTTTTCTTTTTTGAGAAAGAAAAGAAATATGGTGGTTTGCGAGGATTTGAAATTGCGAAGACCCTTGCCGGAGAAAACCACGATGGTATTTTATTGAACAGCACGGTTTGGGATATTTTTGAAGGTAACCGCATCGCGATTAAGAATTTCAGGACGCAGGAGATTTTTTATGTGGATTGTGAACATCTTGTGGTGGCCACGGGTGCTGTTCCCTTTTTACCCACTTTCCATAATGACGACCTTCCAGGAGTTTATACCGCTGCAGTGATTCAGAAAATGATGAATACCGAACTGACTCTCCTGGGGAAAAACATTCTTACCGTTGGCGCCGGTAATATTGGTTACCTTACCTCCTACCAGCTCATCCAGGCCGGGGCTAAGGTGAAGGCCATTATTGAAGCGCAGTCTCATGAAGGGGGGTTCCCGGTACAGGCCAATAGGGTGAGGAGGCTGGGGATACCCATCCTGTTATCGCATATGATTCTTGAAGCCATTCCCAACGAGAATGGTAATGGAATAAAAGGTGCCGTAATTGCCAAGGCCGAGAATTTTAACCCTATTCCCGGGACTGAAATGATCATTGAAGGCATTGATGCCATCAATATCTGTACTGGCCTGATGCCCGACAATGCCCTGCTTGAGAAAGGGCAGGAGATGTTTGGGCGTAAGTGTTATGGGGCAGGGGATGCCATCCGGATCGGCGAGGGTACGAGCGCAGTGCTGAAAGGTAAACAGGTAGCCTATGAGATCCTCGAATCCATGGGTCGCCGGTTCAACTACGATGACTTTCTGCTGGTTTCAAAGGAATACATTGATTCACAGCAACATCCCATTCGGGTAATCGAAAAGCCGGTGATGCCTGAAGAAGAAAGGATGGCAAAACCCTTTGTGCAGATTGACTGCCTCTATGGCTTTGCCTGCAACCCCTGTGCGTTTGCCTGCAAATACGGGGCTATTACCAAAACTTCGACCAGCACCGTTCCCCATATCGACTTTGATAAATGTGTTGGTTGCATGGATTGCGTGTACCAATGCCCAGGGTTGGCCATTTTTGGATACAATCCCACAAAAAATACCTTCTTTCTTCCCATCGAGTTTGATATGAGCGATGGTGAAAAAGTGTATCTGGTCGATAATGATGCCAAAATCCTTGGCGAGGGCTATATCGATAAGATTTTGCGTAAGAAGAACCTGACTCACGTGGCAAGGGTTAAGTCAAACGATATGCCCAGGGAAGAGCAGTTGAAGGTCCGGGGTTTCATCATCAAGCGCGATTATCCTGAAAAGCTGGACATTAATCCTTATGAGGATGATACCAGCGATGATATTTTTATGTGTCATTGTGACGATGTGCCCCTGAAGGATGTGCTGGAAGTGATCGGTGACCGTAAGTTTGTTTCGGTGGAGGAAGTCAAGCATACCACACACCTGGGTATGGGTCCCTGCCGTGGTAAACGTTGCCTGCAGCGTTTAAAGCAGAACCTGAGGCCGTTGGGTGTAGAGCTGATTGGCGGGTCAACCCCCAGGGCACCCATGTCGAACCAGATCTCTATCGGCGAACTTTTTCCTGCTTCTGCTTCCCCAAAGATCATTACCAATTTCAATGGCAAGGGTCGCCGCATTGTTGAAGTCAAATCCCTAGTGGCAGGGGGAGGCATTGGGGGCAGCGCCCTTTTCCGTTTTCTGGCAGAAGAAGGTTATGAGCCCGTACTGATCAATTCGGGATTCGGGTCATCGTGGCGCAACATCGCCGGCGGTCGCCCGGCTTTTTCACTGCCTGAGCTTTCGGATATTGCCCGGCACAATCAGGAACTTTTTGTTGAACTGCAAAAACACGGGAACATTGATTTCAGACAAATCAACTACGTGACCTTTGCCCACGACGAGGCGATGTACAAAGCCCTTGAAGAATCCATGGCCTGGCAAAATGCCGTGATGCTTGATCCCAGCCAGTTCAGGGCTGAGATTTCACCTTTCTTCAATGAAAAGAACGATAAATACATTGCGGCCATGAAAACCAGCGAGTGCTGGCAGGCAACACCAGGTAAGGTCATTGAATTGCTTCGCAAACTGGGAGTGAACCATGGCGGGACCCTGATGGAAGACTGCAAACTGATTAATGTGGAAAAGTATGGCGATCGTTACCAGGTTATTGTTCGCGACCATAAAGGAGAATATATAGAATATCGCACCACTGTGTTTGTCAATGCCTTAGGGAGTGAAGGGAATCATTTTGCCCGGATGCTGGATATTGAAACCGGCCTGTATCCTGTAAAGCATCAGGCTTTTATTACCCGTCGTCTTCCAATGCTTGGAATCGGGGGCAGGCCGCTCGACATGCTGATCGATCGGAGGAATTATAAGGGTTTTGTTGCCGTTTACGGACAACAGCTTGGGGAAACGGGCCAGATCATCGGATGTGCTTCTCCTGCGGTTGAACCCCTGGAAACGGATAAGAATCTGAAGGTAAACAGCAAGGATTTTGCCGAAATTGTCTCGGAGATCTTTATCGACTGGATTCCTGAGATCTCATCGGTGGGTTTCCAGGCTCTCTGGGCAGGTTATTACATTGAACCCAGGATGATCATCGATGTGGAGAAAGGCTTGTTCCTTGGACTTCGCGGGCAAGGATTCATGCTTGGCCAGTACCTGGCCAAATTGTATGTTGATCAACTGACTGGAAAGGAAGTGCCTGAATATTTCGATCGCCTAAAACTGGGTGGAGATGCCCTGCTGGAGAAAGCCTTTAAATAAGATTTTCAGACTGACTTACCGCCCTGGTTGAAATTTGTGTTATACGGTCACTGGAGTGTTTCTGAATAACTTGGGCAAATTGTTTTTTATTTCAAGGATTAGTTTTATCTTTGCAGCCTTTTATAAAAGAAAGCACTTTGAACCCGCTGAAACAGCTAAATATTGGTTTCGTAGGTCTTTCGCTTGGGAAACATGAATTCTCTTTCGGGATCGACGATGCCTTTTTTGCTTGTTTTGAGTACTCAGAAGTCACAAAGGGGAACCTTCAATTGGATCTGCTATTAGAAAAGCAGAACAACATGCTGGTCCTTGACTTCTTAATCAAGGGTTTTGTTGAACTGGTTTGCGATCATTGCCTGGAAACCTATCAGCAGTCCCTTGAAATAGAAAGAAGGCTATACGTTAAATTTGGCGATGCTTTTTCGGAACAGACCGATGAAATCATTGTGATCCCTGTTGGCGAGAGCCATTTCGACGTATCGCAGTTTGTTTACGAATATGTTCATCTGGCGCTGCCCATGCAGCGCATTCATGCGGAGGATGGTGTTCCCGGAAGGGGATGCGATCCGGCAATCGTGGAGAAGCTTAATCAATATCTCGCGGGTAAGCGTCCTGCAGGTCAAACTGGTGAAAACTCTCCCTGGGAAGCCCTGAAAGGGCTAAAGTTTAAAGATTAAGAAAACCCAATTATAATTGTAAAATTGCTATGGCACATCCAAAGAGTAAAATTTCCAAGACCCGCAGGGATAAGCGGAGGACGCATTACAAGGCGACAGAACCTGCCCTGACGACATGCCCCAACTGCGGAGCTACCAAGCTGATGCACCGGGTTTGCCCTGAGTGTGGTCACTACCGCGGTCAGCTTGCTATTGAGAAATCAGCAACTGCTTAAATTTTAGCCGGTTTGTCCGGCCTGTTCACCAAATTTTCTTCGATGAGAATTGGATTAGATGTCATGGGTGGTGACTTTGCCCCCAAAACAACTATTGAAGGAGCAGTCCTTGCTCAGCGAGTGGTTCCGGATACTGACAAGATAGTTCTGTTTGGTGATGAAAAAATCATTCGGGACCAGCTCCAGGTACTTGGAACCGACCCTGCAGTTTTTGACATTATTCATAGCCCCGAGGTAATTGGGATGGGTGAACAACCCACGCGTGCGTTTGCCCAGAAACCTGAATCCAGCATTTCCAAGGGTTTCAGATGCCTGAAAAAAAAACGCATTGATTCCTTTGCCAGCGCTGGGAATACGGGCGCCATGCTGGTGGGCTCTATTTACAGTGTAAATACCATGCAGGGTGTGATCCGCCCGGCAACCACCGCCATGATCCCCAAGGAAGACGGTAAACTTGGTGTTCTCATTGATGTAGGTACCAATCCCGACAGCAAGCCAGATGTCATGTACCAGTTTGGCCTGCTGGGCTCTCTGTATGCACAAAATGTTTACAACATCGATAATCCCAAAGTGGGCCTGCTGAACATTGGTGAGGAAGAAGATAAAGGGAGCCTGCTCACCCAGTCAGCTTTCCGCCTTATGAAAGAATCTTCTGATTTCAACTTTATTGGGAATGTGGAGAGCCGTGACCTCTTTAAGGACAAGGTGGATGTGGTGGTCTGTGACGGATTCACCGGGAATATCCTGTTGAAGAATATGGAAGCCATGTATCGCCAGATCGTGAAGCGGGGCTATGGCGATGATCCATTTTTTGCCCGTTTTAATTATGAAAATTATGGGGGGACGCCAATCCTGGGCATTAATGCCACCGTGGTCATCGGGCATGGCATCTCCAATGCAATAGCCATAAAAAACATGCTTCTCCATTCGAGAGAAGTCTTTTATGCCGGTCTGACTGAAAAAATCCACAATGCGATTGATCAGTATACCCAGGAAAAATTCTTTGACGCTGGTATGGAATAGGTTTTCTTTTTTTTCTTATGACAAAAATCAATTCATTAATAACTGGGATTCACGGTTATGTTCCGGATTATGTACTGACAAATCAGGAGCTCGAAACCATTGTTGACACAACGGATGAATGGATCACTACCCGAACGGGGATCAAGGAACGCAGGATCCTGAAGGGTGAGGGCAGGGGTACTTCCGATATGGGTGCCGAGGCAGTGAAGGGTTTGCTTGAAAAGCGGGGGATAGCCCCCTCCGAGGTTGATATGCTGATTTGCTGCACGGTAACCCCCGATATGAAGTTTCCTGCAACGGCCAATGTAATCAGTGATAAGGTGGGCATTCGAAATGCCTTCAGTTTTGACCTAAATGCTGCCTGCTCAGGTTTTATCTATGGTTTGATCACGGGGTCAATGTACCTTCAATCGGGCTTATACAAAAAAGTGGTGGTTGTGGGGGCTGACAAGATGTCCTCCATTGTAGACTATACCGACCGGCAAACCTGTGTGATCTTTGGCGATGGGGCAGGGGCCATTTTGCTGGAGCCTTCGGAGGAAGAACTCGGCATCAGGGATCACGAATTTCACTCAGATGGTTCCGGACGAATTCACTTGCATATGAAGGCTGGTGGATCGGTTAAACCCCCAAGCCATGAAACAATTGATTCCCGCGAGCATTATGTATACCAGGAAGGGCAGCCCGTCTTTAAATTTGCTGTCACCAATATGGCTGAAGTATCGGCTTCCGTGATCAGGAAGAACAATATGACTGGTGATGACATTGCCTGGCTGGTACCTCACCAGGCCAATCTTCGCATCATTGAAGCCACTGCCCGTCGTTCTTGCATCCCCATGGAGCGTGTGATGGTCAATATCCAGAAATACGGCAATACCACCAACGCCACCATCCCCCTCTGCCTCTGGGAGTGGGAGGAAAAATTGAAAAAGGGCGATAATATTATTTTAACGGCTTTTGGCGGTGGCTTTACCTGGGGTGGAATCTGGCTGAAATGGGCCTACGACTCCAATTAGTCCCTGCGATTCTTTCCAAAGATAAGTTTTCCCTTCCCTTCTTCCTTGGAACCATTCTGTTTCAAAAATCAATTATCCCTTATGCTCAAGTTCCGGGATTCTTCTTTAGTTTTGGATTTTCCTGGTGCCTTTGCGTGTCGCGCAGGGTTTTCTTTTGCAGGTTCTTTTCCAGGGCGGTTGTCAGGTCAATCCCCGTTTGGTTAGCAATGCAGATAAGAACAAACAACACATCAGCCAGTTCATCAGCCAGAAATTTTTCCCGGTCACTTTCCTTAAAGGACTGATCACCATAGGTGCGGGCCATGATTCTTGCTACTTCCCCAACTTCTTCAGTCAGCATGGCCAGATTGGTCAGTTCGCTGAAATACCTCACCCCGGTGGTGTTGATCCACTGGTCAATTTTATCCTGTGCTTCTCTTAATGTCATAAGGTCGCAGATTATTGAATTATTCCTTTGCCTTCGAATCAATAATGATGGTGACTGGTCCATCATTCACCAGTGCAACTTTCATCATGGCCCCAAAAATACCTGACTTCACCATAATTCCTGATTCCTTTTCCAATTGTTTCAGGAAGGATTCGTAAACGGGGACAGCACGTTCAGGTCCTGAAGCCCGGAAATAGGAGGGGCGGTTCCCCTTTTTTGTACTTGCATGCAGGGTAAATTGGCTGACAACCAAAATCCCGCCCCCGGTTTCCGTTACAGCCAGGTTCATTACTCCGTTTGCGTCATCGAAGATTCGAAGTCTTGCAATTTTACCAGCGAGCCAATTTACATCCTCCTGGGTGTCGGTGTCTTCAATGCCTGTTAGTATAAGCATACCCTTATCAATAGAACAATGCTCGTGCCCGTCAATTTCAACGCTGGCCTTTTCAACCCTTTGGATCACAACCCTCATATTCTAGTATTGATTTATGCGCGGGTATCTTCACCCAGCAGCATGTTTATATAGTTCTGATAACGTAAAATGCTGATCTTGCCGTTCTCTACTTCTTCCTTAACCCGGCAGCCCGGTTCGTTGTAATGAGTGCAGTTGTCAAAACGGCACTTGTTGAATAACTCGCGCATCTCAGGAAAATAATGCGATAGTTCCCAAGGCTCAAAGTCAACCAGTCCAAATTCCTTTATGCCCGGGGTGTCGATGATAAATCCGCCATTGCTCAGCTGGAACATTTCGGCAAAAGTTGTGGTATGCCGCCCTTTTAAATGCACATGTGAGATGGTTTGAACCTTCAGGTTCAGCGCTGGTTCAATGGCGTTGATAAGAGTCGATTTGCCTACCCCTGAATGACCGCTCAACAGGGTTGTCTTGTTGCGAAGGGTCTCCCCGAAGGCGTCGGTGTTTTCCCTTTCAGTGGCTGAAACCATAAGGCTGGGGTACCCTGCCTGCCGGTACATTTGCAGAAGCTGATCGAGGTAATCCAGACTTTCTTCATCGTAAAGGTCCGTCTTGTTGAAAACAATCACAGCAGGAATGCTGTAAGCCTCGCAGGTTACCAGGAAACGGTCGATAAAGCCTGTGGAGGTTCTCGGCTCCGCCAGGGTGGCTATTACCATGGCCTGATCCAGGTTGGCAGCAATGATATGGGTTTGACGGCTCAGGTTTGTAGCCTTCCGGATGATATAATTTCTCCGGTCTTCAATCGAATAAATGATCCCTTTGTTTTGGTCGGGCTCGATCGTAAATTCGACATGGTCGCCTACGGCCAGGGGATTGGTTGACTTGATGCCCGATATTTTAAACTTCCCGCGCAGACGGCATTCGTGGCGCTGGCCGGTATCATCCATGACGGTATACCAGCTTCCTGTGGACTTTGTGACGATTCCTTTCAAGCCAAACCTTATCTTTAATTTATTACGGCTGAATTTTTTATAAAATTAGTAATTTAGCGCAAACCCCATAGTGTGTATGTCTATTGAAGCAAAAGAAGTAACCCGCTTATTCGGGACCCAGAAAGCCCTCGATAAAGTATCCTTTTCCATCAGGCAGAGTGAAGTTGTAGCCCTGCTGGGACCCAACGGTGCTGGGAAATCTACCATGATGAAGATCCTGACCTGTTACCTTCCTCAAACCGATGGGCAGGTGTCGGTGTTTGGCTTCGATGTCGTTACCCAGCCTTTGGAGGTGCGACGCCGTGTAGGTTATCTGCCAGAACACAATCCCCTTTATCTGGAGATGTACGTTAGGGAATACCTTGAATTCGTAGCTGGGATCCATAAGTTGGGTAAAGATTCCCGTAAAAGGGTGGATGAGATGATCGGGATGACCGGGCTGAGTCTTGAGGCAGGAAAAAAAATCGGGGCCCTTTCGAAGGGTTACCGCCAGCGTGTAGGGCTGGCCCAGGCCCTGATACACGATCCCAGTGTCCTGATCCTTGATGAACCCACCTCAGGCCTCGATCCCAATCAGCTGGAAGAGATACGCATGCTGATCCGCAACATTGGGAAGGAAAAGACTGTACTGCTTTCAACGCACATTATGCAGGAAGTAGAGGCTGTTTGCGATCGGGTGATCATTGTTAACCGCGGCCATGTGGTGGCCGATGCGCCCACCCACCAGGTGCAACTGCTCAATCAAACCTCACGGATCATTCGCGTGAGTTTCGATAAGCCATTCCCTGTTAAGGCCCTGCAGAAAATGGAAGGGGTGGTGGATGTGATCCTGTCCGGTGAAGCCAGTTGCAGGATTTTCACCCAGAGTGAGCGCGACCTCAGGCCCGAGGTATTTCATTATGCCGTAAAAAACGGTCTGGTAATCCTTTCCATGGATCACGAAGAGCAATCCCTCGAGCAAGTGTTTCGTCAACTTACGGCCTGAACCGGTTAATTAAATAATAATCATTACCTTTGCAGGTCAATTTTTCCAATCATATAGCATTTTAAAACATGGGATATTTATTTACCTCTGAATCGGTTTCAGAAGGGCATCCGGATAAAGTTGCAGATCAGATTTCTGATGCATTGCTTGATGAGTTCTTACGTCAGGACCCCAATTCCAAGGTGGCCTGCGAAACCCTTGTTACCACCGGTCTGGTCGTATGCGGGGGTGAAGTGAAAACTGATGCTTATGTTGACATACAAAGCGTTGTCAGGGATGTCCTGAAAGAGATCGGGTATACTGATTCGGCCCTGAAGTTTGAGGCCGAATCCTGTGGTGTCATTTCTGCCATACATGAACAGTCACCCGATATTCGTCAGGGCGTTGAACGTTTCCTGGAAGAAGATCAAGGGGCAGGCGATCAGGGAATGATGTTTGGTTATGCTTCCCGAGAAACGGACGAATATATGCCCCTTTCGCTCGACCTTTCACACATCTTGTTGCAGCAATTGGCCCGCATCCGTAAGGAGGGTAAGGTGATGACCTACCTGCGTCCCGACAGCAAGTCGCAGGTCACCATTGAATATGATGAAGGCCATCAGCCCATTCGCCTTGATACCATTGTGATCTCCACGCAGCACGACGAGTTTGTACTTCCCACCGACGATTCTTTCGAAGCCAAAGAACTGGCTGAGAGGGAAATGCAACAGCAGATCAAAGAGGATATCATCAAATATCTCATTCCTTCCGCAATGGATGAGCTGCCCGTTAGAGTCAAGCCTTTGTTTGAGAATGGCTACCGGTTGCTTGTCAACCCCACCGGCAAGTTTGTGATTGGAGGGCCTCATGGCGATACTGGCCTGACCGGGCGCAAGATTATTGTCGATACTTATGGAGGTAAAGGCGCGCACGGTGGAGGTGCTTTTTCAGGAAAAGATGCCAGCAAGGTGGACCGTTCGGCTGCCTATGCGGCCAGACATATCGCACGCAATATGGTGGCTTCAGGCCTTGCCGATGAGGTGCTCGTTCAGTTGGCATATGCTATTGGGGTGGCAGACCCCGTTGGTGTCTTTATCAACACCTATGGCACGGCACGCGTTAATCTTTCCGATGGCCAGATCGCAGATAAAATTCAGCAAATATTCGATCTCAGGCCTTTTGCTATCATTCACCGCTTTGGGCTGAAGGACCCCATTTTCAAAAGAACCACCACCTACGGGCATTTTGGCCGCAGCCATTATAAGGAGAAGGTCGAAGTGTTTTACGATGGGCCCGGCGTTGAGGAAGAAGAGGTAAAACGCGATGGAAAAACCGTAAAAAAGAAACTCAAAGAAGTGGAGTTTTTTGCCTGGGAAAAGGAAGACTATGTGGAGATCCTGAAGAAGGAATTTGGCCTCTAATCCAGGTATCTTTTCTCTTTTATCCTTCTGTACACTTTCTCAGGCAGCATATAGCGGGGGTCTTTCCCACTGCGGAATGCTTCCCTGATAAAGGTAGATGAGATCTCGATCAGCGGGGCCTCTATGGTCTTTACCCTCTCATGCTTTTCATAATCTGATCCCATCGTGTTTTTGCGCGGATACACGTATATATCAGTTTCCGAAAGGATCTTCTCATTATTTTTCCATTGATCGAATACCTTCAGGTTGTCGCTGCCAATGACCAGCACGAAATCCCTTTCGGGAAACTCTTTTCTAAGGATCTCTAAGGTTTTGTAGGTATAAGATGGCCGTGGAAGGCTCATCTCCCGCTCGCATATTCTGAATCCCTGCTGGCCTTCCAGGGCCAGGTGCAAAAGTTCCAGCCTGACCTCGTCGGTCAGCAGGTCGCTTTGATCCTTCAGGGGGTTATGTGGCGTAATCACGAACCAGATCTCCTGCAGATCAGTGTATTGGAGGAGGTGATGGGCAATGATCAGGTGCCCGGTATGCACCGGATTAAAAGAGCCCGAAAACAAACCCGTACGGATCTTTGATTTCTGTTCTTTCATCCTTCATGGGTTTTGAAGAAATTCCAGGACCAGCCCTTCAGCCTCTGCAATGGCAGTTTCCAGAACATCATTGACCACGATACGGTCAAACACACGTGAAAAACTTAACTCGTACCCGGCTTTGGTAAGCCTTTTTTTAAGGCTTTCGGGGCTTTCAGTCTTACGATTCACCAGTCGTTTTTCCAGTTCTTCCAGGGATGGCGGCATCACAAAAATGGCCAGTGCCTTATCCCCAAATTGCTTTTTGATAGTAATGCCACCGGCAACATCCACATCGAACACTACATGATGTCCTTTATTCCAGATGCGTTCGATCTCTGCATACAGGGTGCCGTAATAACTCCCTTCGTAAACCTCTTCCCATTCCAGGAATTCGTTGTTGTCGATCTTCTCCCTGAACGATTCGGGGCTAAGAAAGTAATAATCCACCCCATCGACCTCGCCTGGTCGCATTGGCCTGCTGGTGGCTGAAACGGAAAACTCCAGCTGCGGCATTTTTTTGAGGAGGGCCTTGACGATACTGGTCTTGCCGGCGCCTGATGGGGCAGAAAATATGAATAGCTTCCCTTCCATGCCTATAAAATATTCAACAGTTGCTCCTTGACCTTTTCCAACTCATCCTTCATCTGTACAACAAACTTCTGGATGTCGGCATCGTTGGCCTTGCTGCCTATGGTATTGATCTCTCGCCCGATCTCCTGTGAGATAAACCCCAACTTTTTGCCCGCGATTTCCTCGGTACGCATCGTGTCTTCAAAATAATCGAGATGCTTGGCCAGGCGAACCTTTTCCTCGGTGATGTCCAGTTTCTCCAGGTAAAAGATCAGCTCCTGCTCAAAGCGGTTTGGGTCAGGGGTCCCGGCATCCTTCAGCTCGCTAAGACCTTTCAGCAGCCTGCCCTTCAGTGTTTCAATCCGCTGGGACTCAAGGGGTGCAATCTGCCCCAATAGATTTCGTATCACCTCAATGCGTGCGTGCAGGTCCTCGGCCAGGTGGGCACCTTCCGACTGCCTGAAGGCGTCAGCCTGCTCCATGGCCTCGCGAATGGCTTGTTCGATGGCCATCCATTGTTCTTCATTCTCTTCCTGGGGGCTTTGCTTCAGCACCTCGGGGAAACGGGTGATGGTAGTGATCAAATCATTGGGCAAGGGCGCCTGAAGGCCTTCGGCAATATCAACCAGTTCACGGTAATATTTTTCAAGCAAAGGCCGGTTGATGCTTATATCAGTATTCGCTGCGAAATTCTCTATGGCCATGTGTACTTCCACCTTACCCCTTACAAGCACTTGCCCGGCCAGGTTCCGGATGATCTGTTCCTTTTCCCTGTAATTTCCGGGAATTTTTAGCGAAACGTCCAGGGTCTTGCTGTTTAGCGACCTGACTTCCACGGCAACACTGCTTCCATCCAGCTGGCAAGTCGATTTGCCAAAGCCTGTCATCGATTTGATCATGGTGTTTTTTTTACAAAATTAACATAATTAGGCTTTGTTGATTTCATTCAGAGAGCCGGATACAGAAAAGCCACTAAACAAATGCCCCGCTCGATCAAATAACTGGCTTCTTTGCCCTTATTATTTCGTTGTCTGTTTCATTCACTTTGGAAGACAACTCATAGTTTAACCGGTGTTTAACCGTTTTAAAACGGTTAAACACCGGTTAAACACCGGTTAAACCTAAAGTTTGCCATTATTATATCTGGCGTTTGTTCCCCAAAAAAGAGGGGGCTGTCGCCTTCACAGGAAAACTCCTGCAGGGACAGCCCCGGGGGGTTGGGAAAGGAAGGGAAAAGTTTAGGATGCGAGAGTTTCTGGCTGAGCACCTTCCACTTCTTTGATTTCTTTGTCTTGATCGCCATCTCCGGAAAAGCCTTGCCTGTCCATCTTGCCCCAAGTCTTTTCGCCAATGAAAAACTTGAAGTTTCCGCGAATGGTCGAGAACAAAATGACCGGATGATAAAAGATGGGCTCGAGCACCGAGGTGAATAGCATCTTCACGACTTCCCGCCGTTTATTATAGCGGTGGAACGACAATTCTTCGAACAATACGGCCCAGAAGCTAAGGGTTATGGCAAACAGGAATACCGTGGCCAGCAGCAGGAAAAAGAAGGGCCAGTTGGGATATCCCAGAATTGCAATAATAATGAAGTACACGATTCCGATGAATTCAATGATGGGAGCGAGCCACTCAAGGAAGAACCAGTAGGGGTGACCCAGCAAGCCCAATGCTTTGTAGCGCGGGTTAAAGAACAATTTGAAATGTTTGAATAGGCTTTCCATGGTGCCGCGTGTCCAACGGTCGCGCTGACGAGTAAGCACCTTCAGGGTTGATGGGGCTTCTGTCCAGCAAAGGGGGTCGGGAATATAGATCACGCGGTACTTCTCTTTATGCTCGGCCATATAGCGGCGCATCCTGACAATGAGTTCCATGTCTTCACCCACCAGGTTGGTGTTGTAGCCCCCGCACTTGATTACCACATCGCGGTCAAACATCCCGAAGGCTCCTGAGATCAGCAACAGACCATTCAATTTACTCCATGCCATACGACCCATCAGGAAGGCGCGGGTATATTCCAGTACCTGTATCCGGGGCAGGAAGCGTTTAGGTAAATTTATTTCTGTAATCCTTCCATCTTCAATTTTACAGGAGTTGGCAATGCGGATGACTCCCCCGGAAGCAATAACCTTGTGCCCATCTTCTTCGAGGAAAGGTTTGGCCATAATCAGCAGGGCGTCTTCAACAAGGATAGAGTCGACGTCGATAGCCGAGATATAGTCTTTTTGCGCAAGATTAATGCCCACGTTCAGGGCATCGGCCTTCCCGCCATTTTCCTTATCAACAACAATGAGTTTAGAAAATGCCTTATTGCGTGATTTGTAGATGGCTTTAACCGGCTTAGTTTTCAGTTTTTGTTCAAACAAAAGATTTACCGGCTCCAGGTCGTAGGCCTTGATGACCTTTTCCATTGAGTCATCGGTGCTCCCATCATTTATGATGATGACCTCAAAATCGTTGTAGTGAAGGGAGAGGAGGCTGCGGATGTTATCGACGATGGTTTTACCCTCATTGTAAGCGGGAGCGATCACTGAGATGGATGGGGCCAGTGGTGAAGACAACAGGACATTATAGTCGACAAAACTATTTTTCCTCATGTAACGCAGCATGGCAATGGCCGAGAATACTGCCAGGGCAGTATATGACCCGAAAATGAAAATGGTCAGGATGATGATACCATTTTCCACAATAAATTGCAGGGCTTTGAAAAATTCTATCATTGTACTGCGGTTTGTTTTGCGTTCTCAATTATCTTACGAAGGTCTTCATCGGCATTGACCAAAATCTTGTCGAGCAGTTCCATTCCGCCAGGTTTCAGTTCGCGGACGATAGCCACTGTCTTTTTCAGGATATCGAAGTCTTTATCGGTCCGCAACACCTGCTCGAGGAAGGGGAGGTCATCGGAAGTGGCAATGGTTCCCAGGGCTTCGATTACAGCTTTACGGTTGTGATCCATGTTGAGGTTATAAAAGACATCACCTTCTTTTTCTTCTTGGGGCTGGTCCTTAATATACACCTCTTTTAATAATCCCGCATTTTCGGAAACCTCAAACATATCCAGGGTTTTGATGGCTGCTTTACGGACTTTTGGGTTTTGGTGTTCGAGCAATTCCAGAACCTTTGGCCACGATTGCAGTTGTTTGTTCAGGCCTGCCAGTTTGGTAACAAAGATGACCACACTGTCGTTCTCACTATTCATCCAGCGGTCGAAAGAATCAATTTTTATCTGGTGGTAATTAAGGGTATTCAGAATATTGATCTGTTCCCATTCTGTCAGCTCATATTTCAGCTCATCGAGGAACCCCAGGGGGTCTTCTTCATTCAGTTTCACCAGCGCAACCTGTGATTCAATACGCAGAATTTTATTCTTTGAGTTAATGTAATTAGCAATGTTTCGGTTAGCATCTTTCACGTCCATCTGGGCCAGTTCACTGAACCCTTTGGCTTTGATATTCCACCGGCCGGAATTAACTTTCCGCATCGAGTCCTTGTACAATTCCAGGTTGAAATACAGGTCGCGCAAACGGTTGGCTGCTTCTCCATACAGGTTGTTGTGGAGCGAAAGCAACTCGTTGATGAAGATTTCCCGGTTTCCTTCGTGGTGAATCCCGGTGAACTCAAAGGTTTGATTGTCTTCGCCAAACAGAAAGTTGGTAAGTTCTTCCTGGTAAATCTCACGGATCTCCTTTGCCTGCCTTCGCTCCCGGGTCTTGATGGTTCGGTTGACGATGATAAAAGTAAAAAGCAGGATAAGGCTGATGATCAGGTAAATTACGATTACCACCAGGATCTTGACCTTCAGGCTGGCCTGTCGATACCGGTTGACAAACCATTCCCAAAGATCTTTTGTCGAAAGCTCGGTGATTTTTCCCAGGCTATCGTTTGCGGTTTCAGCCGGGGCAGGGCTTTCATCAATTTGAACAGTATCATTGGAATCATTGCCAGGGGTCTGGGCGTAAGCGGTTGCTTGAGCTTCCAGAAAAAGCCCTGTAACCGATAAAAAAACCAGTATGCTGAAAAAAACCTTGATGGTTCTTATTCCTGTAGTCATTGTATTGCGTTTTTTCATGATGCCTGGCAGTTTTTAAAACAAATAAGCAATGCCGGCCTCAACCGAATATTTATTGCCCCAGACACCGTTTTTGTAATACTGGTATCCAGCCCCCGCCCTGATAATGAGTTGTGGGGTGGCTTTCTGCTGATACCAAAGCATCACCTTGTTGCTTTCCAGGTTATAAACCTCCGCACCAATCAGGGCATCATCATCGGCTGAGAACCCTGTCCCTGCTGTAATCGATAGATGGTGATCGGGTGAAGAGAAATACCTGCGGATGGTAAAGAAATAGGACTGTGAACTGGGGGTGTTGCTGGCAAAGGTGAAAAAGGGCCTGAAACTGAAATAATACTGCTTGTAATATTTGCTAAGCGACCCGGTCACAATAAACAGGTCGTTTTCCTCAAAATTGAGTAATCTGAATCCTGCCGAAGCTTCCCAAGCCCGGGGGAGCTTTTGGAACAGTTCAAGACCACCCCTGAATATGGGAAATAATTTTTCGTGGGGTGAGTATCCTGCATTTAAATACAGGTAGGTGCCGGGACCTAGGGAAGGGTAGGCATCCATCTCAATCTGTGCGCCTGTCAGTTCATATCGGTTTGCAACATTTACCCTTGCAATGACGGTGCCAAGGGTCTGGGTGCGGCGGCCGTATTCAGCATAAAACAGATGCCAGGAATTGGCCATCTCAAAATAATCTCCCCGGTATCCCACACCCACGAAGTTCCGGAGCCGACCTACCTCTATGGTCGACAAAAGCATCTTGGCATCCCGGTGCGTAGGATCAATGTCGAGGATCTGATTCAACAGGATGACCGTGGGTTGGTATTCACCCAGCTCGTTGAGCATCTGGGCTTTTCTGAACAATAAGTCGGGGTTGTTAGGATCGGTAATGATTACCTTGTCAAAATATTCAATGGCTTCCTGATATTCGCCTGCCCAGGCCAGGTTATCGGTCATGGCCAGCAGGGCCGATTTGTTGGCAGGTTCTTTTTCGAGGACGCCTTCCAGGATCTCTTTGGCTTCATCATAGCGCTTTTCCCACGACAAGGTGCGTGCCATCAAAATACTGGCATCGTGGTAATCGGGGTTTAGGTCCAGGATTTGCTGGCACAACTCCCTGGCCGCTTCCCCTTCCTGCTCAAAGGCAAGGTCCTGGGCCTGAAAGAACAGGTCATCGAGGTTGAGCTGGGGAACAGGAAGCCCCTGTCCCTGGGAGGTCGCCGGCATCACGATAACCATCAGTAAAAACAGAGGCAGTAGCATCAGCTTACTTATGGGTCTTTTCGATATTCGGGTGGATAGTCTTTTCATAAAAAAATCTTCATTGAAAACCCCAGCATCTTTCATTGTTGGATTAAAAAGTTGCAAAAAGGTCCTGTTTTCCAATGGGTGACAATGGTTATCGCCTGATTAAAAACCGTTTTACCCTAATGGATAATTCATTGGGGCTGAATGGCTTGGTCAGGTAGTCATCGGCCCCTAGCTTAAAGGCTTCAATGATTGTTTCCTCATTGCCTACCTTTGAAAGCACAATGATCGGGGTTTCCTTTTTGAGCTCATTTTTCATCAGGTTGATCAGCTCCAGCCCCCCGCTAAAGGGCATCAGCAGGTCGGTAATAACCAGGTCATACCTTTCGGATTTCAGCTTCTCGGTAGCCATCCGTCCGTCGTTGGCAATGTCTACCTCGTATCCTTCCCTGGTTAATTTGTGCTCAATAGCTTTGATGACCATATAGTCATCCTCGCAAACGAGAATCTTCATTTTTATGTAATTTAAAGTTGTAAGTTTCTTTTCAGATCGTTGCCTTTTGGTAATTGATGCCCGAGTCCTTTCGTAGTCTGGCAGGTGTTGAACCCCTTATTTTTTTTCTTTTTTCAGGGACAACTTAAAAACGCCCTTTTTTTCACTACAAAGATTGAACAAAATTTACACTGAATTTATCAGGGTATTTACCGAATTTTCGGGTATTTTGCACTGGAGAACATTCCGTATTCCTACTGAAAGACTAATAATCCCTTTTCAAAAATATTTCTGACCCCGGTTCTGAATTGCTTTTCTCCGATCTTACGGTCATTTTTTCATGCAAATCAAACAAAGGCTTTAACTAATTAGCATCCGAATGAACCCATCCAGATAATTTTAACTTTTTTGAAAAGAACAGGGAACCTTAGCTGAAATTCTTCAGTTCGTCTTTCAGTTGGTCAATAGCCAGACCAATAATGCGTGCAATCCTTTCGACCAGTAAAGGAATCTTTTCAAGGTTTTCGAGATGCTGAGCAAAGTTTTCTACCTTTTCCACCTCATCCTCAATTTGGTGAATGCCCATGTATACCACCTGGGGCTTTAATTTGTGGGCAATCTGGCGCACTTCTTCCCATTCCTCTTCCTGAACCTTCTTTTCAAGGTTTTCCATCACAGGAGGGGTATTATCAATGAAATAGGAGATCATCGTTGAAGAAAACTCTTGATCACCCTCGCTGATTTCTTCCAGGTAACTCAAATCAAAGCACCTCTCATGGGGTGTCATATCTGTTTGTTTGGGAGGTTTTTCCATATCAATGGATTTTTTTTGCCTGTATTCGGTAATCAGTTTCTTTAATTTAGTTCTCAGATCATCCAGATTGTAAGGTTTTGGAACAAAATCGTCGGCTCCTGCCTTGAGACATTGTTCCCTTGCATTTCCTCCGATGCTCGCCGTGATGCCTATGATGGGGATCCGGTGATAGGGTTTCGAAGAGTCGGACCTTATGGCCTCAATGGTTTGAAGTCCGTTCATCCCTGGCATCTGAACATCCATAAGCACCAGGTCGTAAGCAAAGACCCTGAGCCTTTCAAGCACATTAAAACCTGTCCTGACGAAGTCAGCTTCAAGGCCCATTTTCTGCAACTGATGCTTCATTACCAGCTGGTTGAGTTCTACATCTTCCGCCACAAGTATTTTGGCATCTGAGGGAAAATCTGGCGCAGGTTCCTGCAATGACTCATGCTCAGCCTGGATTTCAGTGGCAGGTGATAAGCGGAATGGTAATGTAAAATGAAAATAAAAAGCTTGCGGGTTTTCTTCCTCAAGCAGGATCTTCCCATCAAGGTTCGAAATTTCTGATCTTATTAGTTCCAGTTCCCGGTTTTTCCCATGATCCGGAGCTTCGACAGGCGATGGAGTATCAATCGCGGAAGTTGAATATTGCCCAAGAAAGAAGAAAGAGATTTCAATTCGATCATCTAAGGCAGGTTCATTTAGGGCCGAGATCCTTAATGAACGCAGATCGCTCCGCAGAAAAAGATAATCAGTGATGTGATTGACCAGCCTATTTAGCTTCTTTTCATCCCCGTAAACTTCTTTCGATAGATTGTCATCCACCTCCAGCTTTGTTGTAATTCCTTGCGATGAGGCCTGTTGCGAAAAAAAAGAGGGAAATTTCTCTATGGTTTCTTTCACATTGAAGGGTAAGGAAACTGGAAGGACAGGGGAGGTGGTTTTTACACAAGAGTGCAGCAGTTCCTCGATCATAGCCGACAACTGATC
Organism: Bacteroides sp.; assembly: GCA_036351255.1. Taxonomy (NCBI): domain Bacteria; kingdom Pseudomonadati; phylum Bacteroidota; class Bacteroidia; order Bacteroidales; family Bacteroidaceae; genus Bacteroides; species Bacteroides sp. The sequence continues at coordinate 43,765 of JAZBOS010000010.1, read as the reverse complement.
GGCCGATTGTCTCATTTTGCTGATATAATCCCTTTGCTTCTCATCCAGTGGTGTGTCCTGCAAAAGGCCGCAAAGTGCCGTGAGATTATATAGGGGGTTACGTAAGTCGTGGGCAAGATTAGAAAAATCCCTTACGGGTGGTTCGATAGTCTCCTTTTGCTCACCAGGCTTACTATTCTCAGGCAGAAGAATAAGCAGATGATGTCCAGAAGGGTCCATTCCCGGCGTGGGATAAAAAGTGGCATAAAAACCGATTGCCTGACCGCCCAGGTTTCTTAAACATATTTTTCTTCGCCAGGTCTTTCCTGACCGGATTAATTCTGTCAATTCTTCCTTAAAACCTTCATGATGGGAGCCCGTATAAAGCAAGTCAGACAAAGGACCCTGAACATCTGTCAGGCTAAAACCCGTTAAAGTCTTGAATCTGCTGTTCACGTATGTGATTTTGCCGTGCTCGTTAACCATGACCAGCGGGCAGCTCTCATCCAGGGCATACCAATACAAATCCAGTAACTCTTCGGTTTTATTCCCTTCATGGGTATTGTTATGGATTCCGTTTGAGATCATTTAGCAATTAATTCATTTCCGCCCACGCAGTACCTTTGCTGATTACAAGGAAAAAACTTATAAGCAACAAACATTCATCGCTTAATTAGCTAATTCAAATTTATTGCATTTTCTCCATCTTTTAACCATTTGTCGCAAAAAAAAATAAATAAAAGAGTTAATTTTGTTAATATTGGTAAAAATAATGAGGCTTTCATGTCTTAAAACTTTTTGGAACAGGAGATTATGGTGAAACGGCAAATAATCTTTTTCGTGGCCATTATTTTATTTGTTTTGTGGCCGTGGAAGATGGCCTTGGGGCAAGGTTTTGGTGGCGGCCTGAAAGGAGGCCTTGCTGCCAGCGAGGTTTCAGGCGACAACTTGGGCGGACCCGATAAACTGGGCTGGTTTGCAGCTGTTTTTACCAATACCGCTTTGGGTGACATAACCAGGATTCAGCTCGAGCTGATGTATATCCAGAAAGGTAGCCGTTCAACACCCGATGAAAAGAACAATTTTTATGATTACCGCTTTGCCTTGCAATATGTCGAAATTCCCTTCTTACTCATTGTTGACTTCCCCTGGGGCGGAGGAGGGCGGTTTGCCGACCGGCTGTCACTTGAAACGGGCCTTTCGGCTGCGTTTCTGGTAGGGTCAGAGGAAATGGAAAATGACCGCATGTTGGATCTTTCCGAGGAAAAGCCCTTTCATGGGGCAGAACTAAACCTGCTTCTGGGCTTTTATTATCCAGTGACCAGCCAACTCAATTTTCACCTGCGTTTTTCCCAGGGCATTACCCCGCTTAGGCCCCACGAGGGTGGCACTTCCGTTTGGTACAACCGGGGTCAGTATAACACTGCCTGGACCTTTGGCATATCCTGGAACTTGCTTTAAAGAAGAATAGACCACTTCTACCTGTTAAGAAAAGGTTAAGTTTATTTTAAGTAAACTATAAATGAGCCTGTTAAGGCTGGGTTTTGATAGTACTCCCAAAAAAATAACGTAATTTTGCCCCGTTTATAAAATGTTCTGAATGAATCAGGAAAATTTCCGCATTCTATTGGTCGACGATGAGCCCGACATCCTTGAGTTTATTGGCTATAATCTTACCCGCGAAGGTTATTCGGTTTTTAAGGCAGAGAATGGGCTGCAAGCCTTGAAAATGGCCAGGCAGGTGTTGCCTCACCTGATTATCCTGGATGTGATGATGCCCGAAATGGATGGGATGGAAACCTGTGTGGAACTTAGGAAATTTCCTGAATTGTCGCATACGGTCATTGCCTTCCTTACTGCGCGTGGTGAGGACTATTCACAGCTGGCGGGCTTTGATGCTGGTGCTGATGATTATATTACCAAACCCATCAAGCCCAGTCTGCTCATCGGGAGGGTGAAAGCCCTGTTGCGGCGCTCAAAGCAAACGACCCCCGAAACAGATAGCCTTCAAGCTGGTACTATTCGCATTGACCGCGAACGCTACCTGGTTATTAAGGATCAGCAGGAAATCACCTTACCAAAAAAGGAATTTGAGTTGCTTACCCTGCTTGTTTCAAGGCCCAACAAAGTCTTCTCCCGCGAAGAGATCTTTGCAAGTGTTTGGGGCACCGATGTGGTGGTTGGCGACCGGACCATTGATGTGCACGTAAGGAAACTGCGCGAAAAGATAGGCATTGAAAACATCAAAACCGTTAAAGGCGTTGGCTATAAATTCGAGGTTTAAGAAATGATCAAAAATGCAACCCCGCGGAAACTTGCCCTGATCACCTCCCTGATCGTTTCTTTAGGTTTCTCCCTGGCATACGGTATTACTTCCCTACTGGTTTACGGGGAGCTTCTCTGGAAAACCCTTCTGGTGGGTAATATGGTTCTTTTTGTTATCTCCTTTTTTCTGTTCCGATACATCCTTGAGCGGTTTATTTATGATCGCATCCGTTTGATATATAAGACTATACATGACCTGAAAGCCCCAAAAAGCCAGAAAAAGCCGAGGGTTGCTGACAAAACCGATATCATTCAGGAAACCAATCAGGAAGTGCTTGCCTGGGCTTCCGACAAGAAAAAAGAGGTGGAAGAGCTAAAAAAGCTGGAGACCTATCGTCGTGAATTTCTGGGTAATGTGTCTCATGAACTCAAAACCCCCATTTTTAACATCCAGGGGTATGTGCTGACCCTGCTCGACGGGGGCATGGATGATCCGGAGATCAACCGAAAATACCTGATGCGAACCGAACAGAGCATCGACCGGATGATCAGTATTATCGAAGATCTTGAAGCCATTGCAAAAATGGAGTCGGGCGAATTAAAGCTGAATATGTCGTCCTTCGATATCGTTGCCCTTGCCCGCGATGTCATGGATTTTATGGAGATCAAGGCAGCAACCCGTAACATTCATTTGCATTTTGGCCGGAATTATGATTCACCCATCAATGTCCATGCCGACCGCCAAGGCATACAGCAGGTACTGACCAACCTGCTTGTTAATTCTATCAAATATGGTACCGAAAATGGACGAACCAAGATCAGTTTCTTCGACATGGATGAAAACATCCTGATTGAAGTAACGGATAGTGGCATCGGGATACCCCGCGAAGAACTGCCCAGGGTCTTTGAACGCTTTTACCGGGGCGACAAGAGTCGTTCTTTCCGCGAAGGCGATGGCGGCACGGGTCTGGGCCTGGCCATTGTGAAGCACGTCATCGAAGCCCACAACCAAACCATCAATGTCAGGAGTACCCTGGGTGTGGGAACCACTTTTGCCTTTACCCTCAGCAAGGCAAAAAGCCCTTCAGGCGCCATAAGAAATGTATTTCTCATCTGATTTTCAGGGGGAAACACCCCCACTTCCCTGACCTTTTTTTGGTTAATTTCTCGTTAATAACTTTTTTCCCAAGCTGTTTGAAAAAAAGATACTTTTGCCCATCTTTAACACCGCTGAAAAAGCGATTTAACATTGTTTTAACAAAAAGTTAAGATTCCGGTAAAATGAATTGTTTTTCAATTCCTTATAAGCTTCTAATTTTGCATCTCGTTTCCGGTAACAGAATATCATTCTAATTCAAAAAACCATTAACCAATAGTTACACAATTCTTAACCTTTCAATCACAAAACAAAAAACAATGAGAAAACAAACCTTTTTGATGTGTGTGATTGCAGCTTTGTTCCTGATGATAGGAGCAAATACTGCGTTTGCTCAGGTAACGACCTCCAGCATGACCGGCCGGGTGGTTGACACCAACAATGAGCCTCTCCCGGGGGCCACTGTTTTAGCCATTCATGAGCCATCCGGAACACGTTATGGTACTACTACCAACATTGAAGGTCGCTTTAACATTCAGGGTATGCGTACCGGTGGTCCATATCTTGTGGAAGTGACTTACATTGGATATGGAAAAGAATCTTTTTCGGATATCACCTTATTCCTGGGTGAGTCTTTTGTTTTGGAGGTAGTCCTTAGTGAGGGTGTGCTAGAACTGGGTGAAGTTTTGGTGGTAGGCCTCAGATCGTCTGCTTTTCAAACAGATAAAACGGGTGCAACCACCAACATTTCAAACCTGCAATTGAACTCAATGCCCACCATTAACCGGAGCATCTCGGATGTTGCCCGCATTTCTCCCTATGCGAATAATATGGGTTTTGCAGGTGGGGATGGACGTTCCACCAACTTTACGGTTGATGGTGCGAATTTCAATAACAACTTTGGTTTGGGTTCTAACCTCCCTGGTGGGGGAAATCCAATTTCTCTGGATGCCATCGAGGAGATCCAGGTTGTAATTGCTCCTTTCGATGTTCGACAGACCAATTTCATTGGTGGTGGGATCAACGCCATTACCAAGTCAGGGACCAATACATTTAAAGGTTCTGCCTACACCTATTTCACCAACCAGAATTTGCGAGGTAACCAGATTGGAGATGTTGATTTTGGAGAGCGTGATGAAGAATCAACCCAGGTTTACGGAGGTACATTGGGTGGGCCCATCATCAAGAACAAATTATTCTTCTTTGTTAATGGAGAATACGAATTACAACCAGGACAAGTTGTTACCTGGAGGCCTTCTGAAAACGGAGTTGCCAATCCTGACCAGATGCTTTCCCGTGCCAGCATTTCCGATATGGAAGCTGTCAGGCAGCACTTGATTGATAATTATGGTTATGATCCTGGTTCCTATAATAGTTTCCCGGCAGATGAATTTAATGGAAAACTTCTGGCTCGCCTTGACTGGAACATCAATAATGCCAATAAAGTGAGTTTCCGTTACAACTATACCAAAAATCAGGGATGGAATCCCACCAACGGTAACTCCACCGATGCTGGTTTCCGTAACAGGAACATGAACCGTATCTCCCAGCACTCCATGGCGTTCTCCAATTCATTGTATTCCATGGATAATATAGTGAATTCCTTCTCATTGGATTATAACAGCAGGATTTCAAATGTCGTCTCCAATCAGTTTCTGACCACTTACACCAAGATTAAGGATATGCGTGGTTCCACTTCCGAACCCTTCCCTTTCATTGACATCATGTATGGGGTTACTGAAGGCGGACAGCAGATTCTTGAGCCTTATATTTCTGCAGGCTATGAATTGTTTACCTGGAACAATGGTGTAAATAACAACATTTTTAATGTTATCAACAACACCAACATTTATTTAAGCGACCACAAAATAACGCTGGGTGCAAGTTATGAATTCCAAATGGCAAACAACTCCTATATGCGTAATGGAACGGGTTATTACCGCTACGCCAGCCTTGAGGATTTCCTCAACCAGGCTGCCCCCCGGGATTTTGCTTTGACCTATGGTTATGACGGAGAAAAAAATCCTGCCGCCGAAGTTAGGTTTAACCAAATTGGTGCCTATGCGCAGGACGAGTGGAATTTGTCTTCCGATTTCAAGTTAACCTACGGGATTCGCGCTGACTATATTCAGTATGTGGATAACATCATTAGAAATAATGCCATTTATGAATTGGATTTTGGTGGAAGAACCATTGATACTGGCGAATGGCCAACCCCTAAAGTTCAATTGTCCCCCAGGGCTGGTTTTTCATGGGACGTAATGGGTGACCAAATGATGAAACTCAGAGGGGGTAGTGGGATGTTTGCAGGAAGATTGCCCCTGGTATTCTTCACCAATATGCCTACCAACTCAGGGATGGTGCAGGGTAGTTATGCAGCTGTCACCAGGTATGATGAGGATGGTAATGTTACCGTTGTTAATCCTGCTTTAGCTGGTTTGGCTGGCCCGATGCTTACCGACGTGGATGAAATGATTGCTTTCCTGGGTTTGCAGAATACCATTTCTCCTGAAGATGGTGCTTTGCCGAGGGATATTAACGGGATTGACCCTGACTTTAAAATGCCCAAAGTGTGGAAAACATCATTGGCTATGGATTATGAAGTACCGGCCTCATTCCCCATGACGGTTACCTTGGAAGGGATCTACACCAAGAGCATCAATGGCGTTGTGCTGAAAAATTACAACCTGGAACAACCTGATAATAGCTGGCTGCGATTTAATGGTCCCGATGACCGGTATATTTATCCTGAACTGGAGGAAATTGAGTACACTTCCAAAAATGCTTATGTCCTGTCAAACACGGATGAAGGTTGGGGCGCAACCGGTAACCTTACCATTACTGCCGAACCGATGGAAAATCTTAATTTGATGTTCGCTTACACGTATACCGAGTCAAAAGAAGTTTCCGGTATGCCCGGTAGCAATGCAGCTTCAGCCTATAATGGTCTTATTCAGATTAATGGCCCTCATTTGCCAATGGTACAGCGTTCAGAATATGTTATTCCTTCGAGGGCTATTGGTTCGCTTTCATACAGGATTCCCTACCTGAATGACCATATGGCAACGACTATCAACCTGTTTTATTCAGGATACTCTCCCTATGGCTATAGCTTCACCTATGAAAACGATATGAATGGCGATGGTTATGCCACCGATCTGATTTACATTCCTTCTGAAAAAGGTGAAGTTCAGTTTATCAGCCAGGCCGACGAGGATGCTTTCTTTGCTTTTGTGGAACAGGATAAATACCTGAGCAATCACAAGGGTGAATATGCTGAAGCCTACGCTGCAAGGGCCCCCTGGACGCACAGGTTCGATTTGCGCGTTGCTCAGGATTTCAGTGTCAATGTTGCTGGAAGAAAAAATACTTTGCAATTCAGCCTTGACTTGTTGAACTTTGGAAACCTCCTCAACAATACCTGGGGGGTTAACAAAAACATGTTCAGTGCCAACAATGGACAGATACTGGTCTATGAAGGCGTTGATGAGGGTAATGTGCCAATCTTCTCAATGGCCAAAGATTCGGATGAGAATTTCCTGACAGAATCTTACTCTACGTATTATAATTATAACCAAGCCTGGAGATTGCAGTTGAGCCTTAGGTATATCTTCTAGAACCTCCTCAATCTTAAAAGAGGCTGTCTCAAACTTTTTGAGGCAGCCTCTTTCATTTTATTCTGTTCTTGCCTTGCTTGTACGCTTGTTTTTTTGCATTAAATTTGGGCTCTAAAACGAATGAAAATGAAAAAATCTACTATCCTTGCCCTGATCCTTCTTTTTTCCACCTTTCTGATACCAGGAATGTCTGGATGCAAGCGCGATAACGTTCCCGGGAAACGGGATGTCCAAATGGTGCTCGAGGATCATTTCCGCCGCGAAATCTACAAAGATTATGTTGAGGTACTCGATGTCGACATCGTGGAAGGCATGGAGGCCGATTATATGGGAGGAAAATACTATGACGTGCGCATAAATGCCCGCATCCGCGTGAAAAAAGGCCATGTCATCTCTAAGCGCTATACCGCAACCTCTTTCGAAATGAATGAAGAGTGGGCCGAACGCTACGAGGAAGAACTTGCAGCCGCAAAAACCGATGAGGAACGCGAAGATGTCAAAAACCTATTCAGCAACAATACCTTTAGCGAAGGCACTCACGAAATTGAAGGCATGCTTGGGTTTGCCCTCCTCGATGAAAAGTGGAGGCTGCTGACCATGATGCTCGGCCCACAAACCCCCAAAGATCTTCGCTGAGAAACATTATCCCAAATAATTTGTTTGTTATTTAGATAGATTTTAAATAACTTAGTACCTATGAAGGGAATGTTGAAAAATATTGCTGTTTGGTTGGTGCTGATCACCTTCCTGGTTTCCGCTTCCGGATTCCGGCTGATCAGGCATACCTGTCCGTCATGCAATATTGTTGAATACACTCTGGATCAACCAGATGTATGCTGTGGTGAGCGTTCTCAACCTGCAAATATGGAGCCAGTTTCCTGTTGTACTATACCGGATGATCTTTCCACCTGCCGTACTGATTTTCAAACCACTTCCTGCTGTGAATACGAATCAACGTTTTTTGTGGTGGATGAACTGATATCCTCGCAAACGCTGAAGGTGGCGTCGCCATTGACAGTGCTTCCTTTACTGGCTGCTCTCCTGAGCACAACAGGAGAAAATGCTGACCAGAATCTTTTACCCGCTTTTCTTCACCCGCCACCACCGGTATTTTCCGGAACAGATTACCTTTTCTTCCTCCATCAGCTTAAGATCGATTTCTGTTAAATCAGGCTGTCTCTCCGGCAGTCTGACCTGATCCTTTCCTGCCGCTGGCATCGAAAGGATTTCCCTATTTGTATCCAATTCATTTTTCACGTCAAAAATTTAAATCTTATGAAAGCTATTTCATCTGTAATAATCACCTTTTTCATTGTTCTATTTTCAGGTATTCAATCGCCGGCATTTTCGCAGGAAACCGTCCGCGAAGGCAAGGTAGATGCCGAATTCAAGGTGCTGGGCCTTTGCGGGATGTGCAAGGATCGCATCGAGAACGCTGCCTATAGCGTGCGCGGGGTTCGCTCCGCCAGTTGGGACCAGGAGAAACAACTCCTCTCGGTAAACTATCGCGCCGACCGGACCAATCAGGAAGCCATCGAGCGTGCCATTGCCAAGGTGGGCCACGATACCGAGCATTTCATCACGGATGAGGAAACCTATACCAAGCTGCACAGTTGCTGCAAGTATCCCAGGGATCCTGATATGCTTAAAAACAACAAATTGCATAACGAAGAGTAAACGGACCTATGAAAAAAATAACCTATTCAGTGACCGGTTTGCATTGCAACGCCTGTGTGAACCGGGTTCAGAAGGCCCTGGCCAATGTGCCCGGTGTGGAGCAGGTGATGGTGGATCTTCCCTCTGCAACTGTTGAGATCCTGGCAAAACAATCCCTTGACACCTCCCAGCTGAATTCCATTCTGGAAGACATAGGCGAGTACCGTTTGTTTGAAAACTAATGAATCCATGAAAAACCAGATTAATATCCTGTTTTTTGTTTTGCTCGCACTGGTTGCTTCCGGTTTGCGGGCCCAGGACAACCTTCTTAGGGGGGTGGTGATGGAAAGCCAGGCCCATGGGGATCATTTCCATCTCCAACCCCTGGTGGGTGCCAATTTGGTATGGCTGGGCACCACGCAAGGTGCGGCTACCGATATGGAGGGCCGCTTCGTGCTGGAGAAACCAGCCCTTCTGCCCCATGCGTTGGTAGTCAGTTACATTGGTTACGAAAGCGATACCCTCACCATCACCGGCACCGACACCGAGGTGTCAGTAGTGCTCGAAACCGCCCGTCAGCTCGATGAGGTGGTGGTGGCGGGCCGCAAACCTGGCGCGCACTACTCAGGTCTTGAGCCGGTGCTGACGCAGGTTATCACCGAAAGCGAACTGCAGCGTGCCGCATGCTGCAACCTCTCGGAAGCCTTTGAAACCAACGCCAGCATCGATGTAGCTTACAGCGATGCTGTGTCAGGTGCCCAGCAGATCCAACTTCTGGGCCTGGCCGGCATCTACAGCCAGATCCTCACCGAAAACATGCCCACCCTGAGGGGGCTGGGACAGCCTTTTGGGCTGAGCTACACCCCTGGCCCCTGGATGGAGTCCATTCAGGTGTCCAAAGGCGCAGCCAGCGTCATCAACGGCTACGAGTCCATCACCGGGCAGATCAATGTTGAACTGAAAAAACCTGAGACTGCCGAAAGATTGTTTTATAACTTTTATGGCAACGACTTCGGTCGACTCGAAAGCACGGTGAACGCAACCCTCAGCCTCGGCCCCCGCTGGAATACAATGGTGATGGCCCACGGCGAGTTCCTCAACAACACCATCGACCACAACCACGACTCCTTCCTAGATCATCCCCTGGTGAAAAAGTTCAACGTGATCAACCGTTACCGTTATGATCGCCCGGGCATCATGGAGTCTCAGTTTGGGGTAAGGCTGATGCAGGAAGACCGTGAAGGCGGCCAGCAATCCTTCTTCCACGACAAGGAGGACTGGGGCTCGCTCAACGCCTATGGCTTTGGCGTCAATACCCGCCGCTACGAAGCCTTCGCCAAGACGGGCTTTTTCTTTCGCAATATGCCCGATGCGAGCCTGGGGACCCAGTTCGACTTCTCGCATCACAGCCACGATTCTAACTATGGCTTGACCACTTACGATGGCACCCAGAATACATTCTATGCCAATATCCTGTTTGAAAATACCATCGCCGGGAATCCAAACCATCGTTTTACTACGGGCGCAAGTTTCCTGTTCGATGATTACCGCGAAACCCTTGCCGACAGCCTGTTCGACCGCCGCGAGACAGTGCCGGGCGTGTTCGGGCAGTATACAATGACCAGCGGTGAGCACTTCACCCTTGTTGCCGGGCTGCGTGCCGACTTCCACAACCTGTATGGCGCCTTCCTCACGCCACGTTTTCACGCGAGGTACCAGGCGGGTGAACACACTACCTTCCGTGCATCGGCCGGTAGCGGATTCCGGGTCCCTAACCTGATTGCCGAGAATACCGGACTGCTGGTAAGCAACCGCCGCATTCGGGTGCTTGAGGAAATCGAACCCGAAAGGGCCTGGAATTACGGGGGAAGCGTCACGCGCAACCTCTTCCTGTTTGGCAACGATGCCTCCCTCACCGCCGAGTATTACCGCACCGACTTTCAGAATCAGCTCATCGTCGATGTGGATGCCGATCTGTCGGAAGCCAGATTTTACAACCTAGATGGACGTTCATTTGCCAACAATGTCCAGCTGGAGATGAGTTTCGAGCCTGTCCGCCGGCTGGAGATGACGGCAGCCTACCGCCTCACCGACGTGAAGACCACCATCAATGGGCTGCTCGATGCCAAACCCTTTGTAAATCGTTACAAGGGCTTGCTTTCAGGCTCCTATGCCACACGCAGCAACCGCTGGCAGTTCGATCTTACGGCCCAGTTCAATGGTCCCAGCCGCATCCCTTCCACTGCGATGTTGCCCGAGGCCTTCCGGATGCCTGAACAATCGCCTGCCTATACCATCCTTCACGGACAAGTGACCTACCGCCTCAGGGACTTCGACCTCTACCTGGGAGGTGAAAACCTGACCAATTTCAGGCAAAAGAACCCCATCATTGCCTCTGCCGACCCCTTCGGCGAATACTTCGACGGCTCCATGATCTGGGGCCCCATCATGGGCCGTATGTTTTACCTCGGACTGCGATACGCCATCGACAGGTAATGAGGTCTTTTGCAATCCCGGTGAACCGCCAGGGCCTTTGTGCCCCGGCGGTTTTCTTTTTTCCTCGATGTGAATCTGATCAAAAATCTTGCCATTTAGGGAGCTGTTTCAGGCAAAAAGATTTCCTTTTCTTACTGATAATGCATATATTTTAGCGTTTCCATTTGATTAAATTCTAATCATTTTCAGACCTAAGCCAATGAAGGAACAGGTGCTTAAAAAGCTACAGGTACTGGCCGATGCAGCCAAGTACGATGTGTCCTGTTCTTCCAGCGGCAGCACGCGTCCCGCCCAGGATGGAGCCCTGGGCAATGCTGCCCGGGCAGGTGTCTGCCATTCATTTACCCAGGATGGCCGCTGTATCTCCCTGCTCAAAATCCTTTACACCAACTACTGCATTTACGACTGTGCCTATTGCATCAACCGCCGAAGCAACGACCTGCCCCGGGCCTCCTTCTCCGTCGATGAGCTGGTCGATCTGACCCTCAGCTTCTACCGTCGCAATTACATCGAGGGTCTTTTTCTCAGCTCAGGGGTGGTGGTAAGCCCCGACCATACCATGGAGCGCCTCATTGCTGTGGCCCGCAAGCTGCGCAGCGAGCATCACTTCAACGGCTACATCCACATGAAGGCCATTCCCGGATCCAGTGCTGAACTGGTGGCTGAAGCCGGTCTCTGGGCCGATCGTCTCAGCGTCAACATCGAGATTCCCTCCGAGAACAACCTGAAGCTGCTGGCCCCCGAGAAGGACTTCAGCAGCGTCCTCAGCCCGATGAACCAGATCCATCAGGGTATTGAACTCAATAAGGAAGAACGCCGCAAGTACCGCAAGGCGCCCCGCTTCGCGCCTGCCGGGCAAAGTACACAGCTCATCGTGGGCGCCAGTCCCGAAAGCGACTTCGACATCCTTCGCCTGGCGTCGGGCTTTTATAAGCAACAGAATCTCAAGCGCGTTTACTATTCTGGGTTCGTGCCCGTCAACCCCGGCGACAGCCGCCTGCCGGCCATTCAAAAGCCGCCCTTGGTGCGCGAGAACCGTCTCTACCAAGCCGACTGGCTGATGCGCTTCTACCAGTTTCGCTTCGACGAGATCCTCGACGACCGCCATAGCTTCCTCGACCCCAATCTCGACCCCAAGCTGGCCTGGGCCTTGCGTAATCCAAGCTTCTTTCCTGTCGACCTGAACGCAGCCCCCTATGAGATGATCCTTAGGGTGCCCGGCATAGGGGTGCGCTCAGCAAAACTCATCATCGCCAACCGCCGCTTTGGCAGCATCACCTTCTCACACCTTAAGCGCATGGGTGTGGCCCTCAACCGCGCCCGTTATTTCATCACCTGCCGCGAACTGCCCTTGCATCTCAGGGACATCGACCCGGTTTATCTCAGGCGCAAATTGTCGCCTTCCGTCAATCCAAAAGTCGTTCAATTAAACCTCTTCGAACATGCCTGAGATGGAAACCTCCCCGCTCAGCCTGATTTACGATGGCAGCTTCGAAGGCTTCCTCTGCGCCGTGTTTGAGGCCTTTGAGCGGCGCACCATCCCACAGGCCCTGGTGCCAGCCAGCAGGCCATCACAACTGCTTATTGGCGAGCAAATCGAGGTGGAAACCCATCCCAACCGTGCTGAGCGGGTGCGCAACGGCATCATCCAGCGCTCCTCACATCGCAATGCAAGCCTTGTCCATGTGGCATTTCTGTCGGAGCTGCCCGGGGTGGAACTGCTGTTACTGCGTTACCTGGTGAAGTTGTTCAACGATCCCAACGGGCGCTACTGGCAGAATATGCTGGATGATGAGGTCTTCGAGCTGGTGCAGATCGCCCGTAAGGTCAAGAAGGAAGTCCACCGCTTCCACGGCTTCGTGAGGTTCCAGGAAACCGCCGACGGGATGTTCTTCGCTCCTATCGACCCCGACCACAACATCATCCGCCTGCTGGCTCGCCATTTCAGGGCACGCTTCTCAGGTCAGCAATGGATTATCTATGACACCAAGCGTAACTACGGCATCTATTATGACCTCCATACGGTGCAGGAGGTGGTGCTGCAAAATCACCGCATCGACTTCAATGCAGGCAACGTGGCCAGCGAAGTCAAGGCCCTAGACGAAGATTTCTACAGCCGCCTGTGGAAGGAATATTACGATGCCGTCAACATTCTTGAAAGGCAGAATCACAAGCAGATGACCAATCTGATGCCCCGCCGGTACTGGAAATACCTCCCCGAAAAGAACCAAGCAGGCAAACTGAAATAGATTGTTGTCAGGGCCAGGAATGATCCCCAGGTTTGGAAAAAAATCCCCAAATTTGTGGGGCAGACCCGGCACCCTATGAAAAGCCCTGAACCAAAGCATAACGAACAGATCCAGTTGGCCCTGAAGACCCTTCCAGGGAAGCCGGGCGTATACCAGTTCTATGACGAACAAGGCCGCATCATTTACATCGGCAAGGCCAAAAATCTGAAGAAAAGGGTCGCGTCGTACTTTAACCGCGACCATTACGACAGCGGCAAGGTGAAGGTAATGGTGAAACGCATCGCCGAAATCCGTCACATCATTGTCGACAGCGAACTCGATGCACTGCTGCTTGAGAACAACCTCATCAAAAAGTATCAGCCGCGCTACAACATCATGCTCAAGGATGACAAGACCTATCCCTGGATCTGCATCAAAAATGAGCCATTCCCGCGCATCTTTACCACACGCAATGTGGTGCGCGACGGCAGCAAGTACTTCGGCCCCTATGCTTCGGGCAAGATGATGCACGCCCTGCTCGACCTCATCCGCCAGCTCTTCCAGTACCGCACCTGCCGCCTCAACCTCAGTCCCGAGAACATCCGCGCTGGCAAATTCAAGGTCTGCCTCGAATACCACCTGGGCAACTGCCTGGGACCCTGCGAAGGCCTGCAATCGCCGGAAGACTACCAGGAGACCATGGATCAGATCGAGCAGATCATCAAGGGCAACCTGGTGGAGGTGAAGGCGCAGCTCAAGGAAAAGATGAAGGCTTATGCCGGGGCTTTTGAATTTGAAAAAGCACAGATGGTCAAGCAAAAGATTGAAATGCTCGAGCACTACCAGAGCAAATCGACGGTGGTGAGTATGTCGGTGACCAATGTCGATGTCTTCTCAGTCATCAGCGACCAGGAATCGGGCTATGTCAACTTTATGAAGGTGATCAATGGCGCGGTGGTCCAGTCGCACACCCTCGAGGTGCGCAAGAAGCTGGATGAAACTGATGCCGAGCTGCTCGAGCTGGCTATCGTTGAGTTGCGGCAGCGCTTCCAGAGCCAGGCCGTTGAGTCGGTGGTGCCATTCAAGCCTTCCATCCCTGTGCCAGGCCTGCGTTTTACCATCCCACAAAGGGGCGACAAGAAAAAGCTGCTCGAACTCTCTGAACGCAACGCAAAATATTTCCGATTGGAAAAGCTCAAGCAGAAGGAGCTGGTCGATCCCGAGCGCCACACCCGCCGCATCCTGAAACGGATGCAGGAAGACTTGCACCTGCCCTCAGCGCCGGCCTACATCGAATGCTTCGACAACAGCAACACCCAGGGCACCTATCCCGTGGCGGCCATGGTGGTATTTCGCGATGCCCGTCCCAGCAAGAAAGATTACCGCCATTTTAACATCAAAACTGTGGAGGGCCCCGACGACTTTGCCAGTATGGAAGAGGTGGTGGCGCGCCGCTACAAGCGTCTGCTGGCCGAAGGTCAGCCTTTGCCCGACCTGGTGGTGATCGATGGGGGGAAGGGACAGCTCAGCGCCGCTGTGGAAGCCCTCGAAAGCCTTGGCTTGCGAGGAAAAGTGCCCGTCATCGGCATCGCCAAGCGCCTGGAAGAGATCTATTTTCCCGGCGACAGCATCCCGATATACATCGACAAGAAATCGGAAACCCTTAAGGTCATCCAGCACCTGCGCGACGAAGCCCACCGCTTCGGCATCACCCACCACCGTAAACGCCGCGAGAAAGGCAGCCTGAAATCACAACTGGCAGATATCAAGGGCATTGGCCCCCAAACCGAGCAAATCCTGCTGAATACCTTCAAATCAGTGGCAGGAATCAAGCGCGCCACGGATGAAGCGCTTGAAAAAGCTGTCGGGCTGGCAAAAGCCAATATTATTAAGGCCTTCTTTAAGGAATAATTGTTTTCTTTTTTCCCTTTCCGGCAATATCCTTTTTTTCTATAAGGAATTTGACAGGAGAGAAAAACCGGGTCCAGGATCTGGTGTCTCAAAACAATGATAACTTTGACAACTTTGACAACAATGATAACCACGAACTAAGAATTAGCTCATCTGCAATAGGAAATTAATTTTTCTTTCCGATAATTTTTAAGATATTAGCCTTTTCATTTTCACACGTTCAAAGCAATGGAACTCCAGCCTTGGGTTGACAAGTTTTTGATCTGGCGGCAGAAGCACCTCAGCGAACGCAACTTTTTGCTCATCCTGTCAATGATCATTGGCTTACTGGCTGCCATTGCTGCGGTGGTGCTGAAAACAGGGGTACACTATTTCGAGGGCTGGGTGCGCCGCATCCCCGGGCAGCACATGGAAAACTACTTCTTCCTTGTGTTCCCCCTCATTGGCATCCTGATCACCGTACTTTTTATCCGCCACATCGTCCGCGACGACATCAGCCACGGGGTTTCGCGCATCCTCTATGCCATTTCACGCAACAAGGGGGTGATGAAGCTGCACAACACCTGGTCCTCAGTGGTCGCCTGTACCTTCACGAGTGGCTTTGGAGGCTCGGTGGGCATGGAGGCGCCCATCGTCTCTACCGGTGCGGCCATCGGTTCCAATGTGGCACAAGCGGTCAAGCTGGGCCATAAGCGCACCATCCTGCTCATCGGCTGTGGCTCGGCAGCTGCCATTGCTGCCATCTTCAAGGCGCCCATCGCAGGCCTTATCTTTGCCCTCGAGGTCCTGATGCTCGACCTGACCATGGCCTCCATTATCCCCCTCCTCATCGCCACCGTGACCGGCGCCATCTTCTCCGCATTCTTCCTGGGCGAAGGCGTCGAGTTTTACTTTACCCTCAAGGATACCTTCAATTACGGGGCCATCCCCTTTTATATCATCCTTGGCGGATTTACCGGCATGATATCCATTTATTTCACCTGGATGAATGGCCAGGTGGAAGGCAGGATGAAAAATTTCACCAAACCTTTCGAAAGGCTTATGATCGGGGGACTTGTGCTTGGGGTCCTGATTTTTCTCTTCCCGCCGCTCTTTGGCGAAGGCTATTTCACCATGCGCAGCATGCTGTCGGGCCAGCCCGAGCAACTGCTGCTGGAAAGCCCCTTTGGCCACCTGGTCGACCGTTCCGGCTTGCTGTTCATCGGGTTCCTGGTGTGTGTGCTGTTCCTGAAAGTCGTTGCCATGGCGCTCACCACCGGCGCCGGCGGAGTCGGCGGGGTGTTTGCTCCGAGCCTCTTTGTGGGCAACATCGCAGGGTTCATTTTCGCGCGTCTGATCAACACCTACAGTGGGTTGAAGATCTCCGAATATAACTTCACCCTGGTGGGAATGGCTGGTCTGCTGGCCGGGGTGATGCATGCCCCACTCACGGCCATCTTCCTTATCGCCGAGATTACTGGGGGCTATGAGCTCTTTATCCCACTTATCATCACCGCTTCCATCTCATACCTTACCGCACATTATTTCCAGCCCCACTCCATCTATACGAAGAACCTGGCTGAAAAGGGCGAACTCCTGACCCACGACATGGATCAAAATGTGTTGACCTTGCTTAACGTGGAATCGGTGATTGAAACCAACCTCGATACCGTGGACCCCGAAATGAGCCTGGGTGAATTGGTCAAGGTCATTGCCAAGTCGCACCGCAACATCTATCCGGTGCTCGACCCCGACAACAACTTCCTGGGTATCGTCTGGCTCGACGATGTGCGCGAGATCATGTTCGACCGCAACCAATACGACGAGCTGAAGGTCCGCAACCTGATGTTTTATCCCCGCGCCACGGTCAACCTCAGCGACACCATGGAAACTGTGATGCAGAAATTCCGCGACAGCGGCCTGTGGAATATGCCTGTGCTGCACGATGGCAAATACAAGGGCTATGTGTCGCGTTCCAATGTATTCAATATCTACCGCAGCCTCCTGCTCGAGTTCTCGGAAGAATAAGCCGCCCATTCCACCATTCCTTTATTGATCCTTATCCATCCGGGATCAGCCCGTTCCTGTATGGTTACAATATGAGAGCCATTCCTTTATTGATTCTTCTCAGCGATGTTTCGACTTTTAATTTAAACCGTATCATAAACGGGTCATAGACGTTTTAAAACGTTTATGACCCGTTTATGATACGGTTGAAGTCATAACCCTAATGAAGTCCGAAAGAGCGGTGAATCCATCCCAAACCTGCTTCAGCGACCTACCAAGGTCTTGTTCGGCAAGGCCACTTACGAACCCGCCACGGGGCAAATACGAGGATGGTACGAGCATGGTTGAATGAAGAATGGAAAAATATAAATGAAGAATTAAAAATTTAAGATAAAGATCTTGAATGAAAGTTAACCTTACTTTATGTTGAACGGAGGTCTTTGATTATCGGTGGAGGCAAAGGCTGCTGGGCAGATCTCTTTTCCAAAACGTTTTTCGTATTAAACCATTGATTGCTTGAAAGTTACAGAAGGCGTGCAAAAGGATTTTTCAAGATCTAACTGGGCGTTGAGGAAAAAGGTAAAATTCAGGTTTTAAAAAAATGGGCCTATTCATGTAGTTTTTTTTGGAAAATGAATACTAACCAAGAAAATGTCAACAGCAAAATTACCAGGAGATGGAAACAACAAAGAAAGAAAAGTCAGAAATTTTCAAAGGTGCAGGAATTCTTACGGGTTTGGCAATAGGGTTTGCTGTATCAGTGGTTATTTTTTTATTTACCGACCTGATTGCCCTGGTGGGTCCCCTCGCAGGAGGACTTGGGATCCCCCTGGGGATCATCCTGGAAAAGAAATTTCAAGGGGAAGTGGCTTCAGCAAGAAATCCAATCATGGAAAAGGTCTTGCTTTTTTTCTGTGCCTTAGGTGTTGTTTTATTAGCAGTGTTTTATTTTTATGCTAAATTTATTTAAAACTTGAAGATTTGGCTCAGCAAAGCAAAGAAACAGAAAACCAATTCCTGGGAAAGATCCAGAAGCATCAGGGCATCATCCAAAAGATCAGCCTGATATTTTCAAATGGCCGGGAAGACAAGGAAGACCTGAGCCAGGAAATTGTGCTTCAACTCTGGAAGTCATACCCTTCTTTTAACCACGAGTCTTCGTTCTCCACCTGGATGTACCGCGTAGCGTTGAATACGGCCATCGGGCTGACAAAAAACCGGAAGCAGTTTGTTGAAATTGAGAAACATCCCATTGTTGTGAATGAAACGGAGCATAACTTGTTTTTGTCGGAAGAGGTAAAGATCCTGTACAAGGCCATATCACAGCTTAACAAGGTGGAGAAAGCCATTGTCCTGCTATGGCTTGAAGAGGCAAGTTATCAGGAGATTGCTGATATAACGGGTATTTCCGTGAAGAATGTCAGTGTAAAACTGGTAAGGATCAAGGCCAGGCTTGCCGCTATAATCAAAAAACTTCAGTAAGATGAAAGACATGGATTTGGAACAATATAAATCAGCCTGGATAAACGAGCAGGCTTTGAATGAAATAAAACTTTCACAGGAAGATATTCAGAGGTATTTGAAATCCAGTTCAAAGAGCATTAACCGGCTTTTTTTGTCTGGCCTGAAAACCGATATTTTCCTGAAAAGTTTATTGATTGCATCTTTTGCAGGATTGTATTTCCTTTTCGCTGGTAAAATCCTTGTAATATGGATAAACATCGCCCTGATGGCCATTACCCTTTTGGGTATTGTTTTTCAATACTTGTGCATTAAAAAAATCCCGGGCGTTGATGGTGTAAGGGGAGATATGAAGACTATTCTGGAAACGAAAATAAGTTACTATTATAAATATCACGTAAAGGCATTGATTGTAAGTGCATTCTCAAATTCATTAGTCGTGATTAGCGGAATGATGTATTTTTTTTATTACCGATACAATGGTATTCGCCCTTTGGATACAGAGGATTTTTTGGTCCTGGGTGGAATTATTGTCCTGAGCTTTGTGCTGGGTTTGTTGGTTCAGTTAAAACACCACAACTTCCATATTAAACAGCTGGAAATGAGCCTGGATGAAATCAATGAAGACACACTTACACAACATACGCTCAACATTCAGAAAAACAGAAGAAATAGAAATATTCTGATTGGGATTTTGGGTTTAATAGCTGGGCTGCTGGTTTTTGTGTATTTTCTTTTTAAATTAAACCAATGAAAATAAATTGATAGAAATTTGAAAATGGTTATTGTTTCTTTTTGGAGCAGAAGATTTTTCTGGGGGATTATATTTTTCTTATTTACAAACTTAGACGATACCTGTATTCTGTTTAACCGGGAGCCCAATTACGCACACAAAAACCGGTTTTTTTTCTTTAATTAATTATTTTTTCAATTCTTGCCGTATCTTTAGAAGAAATTTGGTATGCTAAGGGACAAGTCATTATTCCTGATCCTGTTTATGATGTTGTTTTCGTGCAAGGGGCAGAGCCCTTCCGTTGATTTGACCACAGTCAAGACCCTGGATATTGAAAGGTATCTTGGGACCTGGTATGAAATAGCCAGGTATGACCACCGGTTTGAGCGTGGGCTTATGGGGGTGACGGCAAGCTATTCCTGGCGCGAAGACGGAAAAATTAAGGTGGTTAATGCGGGCTACAGGCGCAGCCTGGATGGAAGAAGATCGGAAGCGGTCGGGAAGGCCTATATCCCTGATCCGGATGTGCCAGCCAAACTAAAAGTATCCTTCTTCGCCTTTTTTTACGGCGATTATTTTGTGCTGGAACTGGATGAAGATTACCGTTGGGCCGCTGTGGGCAGCAGCTCTGATAAATATTTGTGGATATTATCCCGTACCCCTCAGATGGAGGATGCCATATATGACGACTTACTTGAGAAACTGACCCTTAGGGGGTATGATGTGTCAAAGCTCATCCAGGTGGAGCAAAGAATAAATTTAGCCCATTGAGTTCAAGCCTGCTGTTTCCTTTAGAAATTGCAGGGCAGTAAGTTAAACAAATTCCTTTGGTGCCATGAAAAATCTTACCCTTTCCTTGCTGTCCATTGTCTTTTCATTTTATACCGGCTGGTTTCTGATCGGTTTTTTAACCGCCCATCCCTTAAAGATGTCACTCTTCCTGCTGGTATGCCTGATTTTGCTGGCATTCCTTGTAATGGCCATCTGGGGGATAAAGGCGACCCGGCAGAGACGCCTGGTCATCCTGGTTGCGGTGGCCATGTTTTTCATCGGCTATTCTGTCAATGCCCGTCATTTTCTCAACCAGGAGGATTACCGGTTTGTTCCTGAGATAAGCAGGGAGGCCGGAACCCCCGGGGAAGGACATAATGCCATTGTATATTTTACGCACGGAGAGCCAGAGACCTATAATCCCATTGGGTGGATCAATCAGTTCAGGGAAATGGATGAACAGCAGATCAAGTTTGTTCCCTTTATGGCCAGGCCAGTTTTTATTTATGTTTTAAGGAATAAATACCTGGAGGTTGGGACCAGCAATCACCGGAAAACCCATATGGAGATGCTTCACAGCCTTGAAAAACTTTACCGGGAGGAAGGGGATTCCACCACCCGGTTTTACCTATGTTTCCTGGATGATGAACCCCGACCGGATGCAGCCGTTATCAGGGCATTGAACGAGGGGGCGGATACCATCACGGTCGCCACCGTTTTTTTAACGGTTTCCAATCATACGGCAGAAGGACAGGAGATGATCCATAAGCTGGATGTTAAAAATAAATTCGGGGTTGAGCTGGCATTTACCGAGCCCATGTGGAATTCTGAATTGCTCATGGAGAGTTTCCTGGAAAAGGTGGAGGCACAAATCGGAGATACCCAAAGGGAAGAGGTTGCCATTGCCCTGATTGGTCATGGCCAGCCAGATGAATGGGATCAGGAATGGCCCACGGAAACCAACCAGGAAATAAAGTTCAGGGAAGACATCATGGCGCTGTTTGAAGGGGAAGGATTTAAACGCGAAAACATGGGCCTGGCATGGATGGACTTTAAAAACCCCAAACCGGTTGAATTGATGGAGTCATTTGTAAATAATGGGGTAAAGAAGGTTTTTTACTTTGCGGCTGCCATATCTGCCGATGCCATCCATAGCCAGGTTGATATTCCCCGCCTCGTCATGGAATATCCTTTTCCGGAAGGGGTGGAAGTCATCAATATGGGAGCGTGGAATAACCATCCAACAGTAATAAGGGCTATCAAGGAAAAAATAGACCATAAACAATTTCAATGAGCCCTCTAAGCCTGGTTTATGAATCATTTTTTGGTTGATATAAATAAAGTTCCAGGAAAGGCTGAAATAGGCAATAAGGCCAGGTCGATACAGGCCCTGCAGAGGAAAAAGTTCAGGGTTCCCAAGACCTTTGTGGTATTGCCGGATGCAAGGGATGCCTTCCAGGTTTCTCCTGATAAGACCCTTGAGCGTCTGAAAATCAGCATAGAAGCCATCCTTGATCCCTGTAAGTTGTATGCCATTCGGTCTTCGGCTAACCTGGAAGATCAGGAGGATCATTCCTTTGCCGGGCAATTCAAGACCCTTTTAAATGTTCAAGGTCCCGAAAGAATAATGGACGCTGTCAGGGAAGTATGGTTTTCTGCCGACCAGTCAGCTGAGTCGGCTTATGCCCGCGCAGTCCATAAGGTGGATGAGCGGATTTCGATGGCTGTGATCATCCAGGAGATGGTCGAGCCTGAATGGTCGGGTGTAGCTTTCAGTATCAACCCGGTCAACGGACGAAGAGAAGTGGTTGTTGAAGCAGTCAAGGGCTTGGGCGACAGCCTGGTTCAGGACGGGAAGAGTCCATATCGCTTTGTTTATGCGCAAGGAAACTGGGAAAACTCAGGAGAAGAGGGTGGCCCGGATTTTGCCATACTGAATGAGCTCATTGGGGATATTGGAAAACTTAATAAAAAAGGAAATCGAAAAATTGACCTGGAGTGGGCTTATGACAGGGATGGATTGATTTATTTACAGCTCAGGAGTGTGACGGTTTCCAGGTTCCCGACGGTTTATTCAAATCATATGTCAAGGGAAATGTTGCCTGGCTTAATTAAGCCCCTGGTATGGTCAGTGAATATCCCTTTGGTCAACGGAGCATGGATAAACCTTCTTGAGAGTGTGATCGGCCCGATACGGATTAAACCCGAACAATTAAGCAAGGCGTTTTATTACAGGACCTATTTTAACATGGGAACCCTAGGAGCCCTGTTCGCGAAGATGGGACTTTCCACCAGCAGTCTCGAAAACATGATGGCCAGAAAGGACCCTTCAAGGAAAACCTCCTTCAAGCCAAGCCCGAGAACATTTCTGTTGGTCCCCCGGATGCTATGGTTCCTTTTGTCCAATCTGAATATTGCAAAAAGGTTTGAAAGAAATATTGACAGGCTAAGCTTAGAAACAGAAGACCTGGAAAACCGCCTGGAAAACAATTTTGAAGTTTCGCAATTCAGGGCTTATTACCAAGAATTATTTAAGGTGAACAGCAAGCTGGTTCATTTCAATATTGTGATTCCATTGCTAATGCATATCACCAGCGGCATCTTCATGAAGAAACTCAAGAAAATCTGCATCGATTATTCCGATGATTTTATTTATCACGAATTTCCTCAGATAAGGGACTTCAACCCCCAGTATCGTTTGGGAGAGCTTCGTCAGATGTGGGAGACTCTGAACGATGAAGAGAGAGAAGAGATCGCAAAAAGCTTATTTTATGGTCAGGAGGAAAAGAATGGAAGTGCTTTTGAACCTGCCTTTAATGAATTTATCAGGACTTTTGGGCATTTCAGTGAGAGCGGGAATGATCTGTCTGTTCCACCCTGGAAAGAGGATAAGGAGTTTGTCCTGAATGTCCTTATCCGAAATGCGAGCGTGGATAGGCTAAAGGCAAATGTTGATGCAGAAGATATTGATCCATTAGCTCCCATCAGGAAAAACAAAAGTGTTTTAAAAAAATGCAGGAGGGCCGGGAGATACCGTTTGTACCGGGAGATCATCAGCTCAGAATACACCAGGGGGTATGGGCTTTTCAGGACATTATTCCTGAAAGCGGCTGACCACCTTACCGCCCAGGGCATCCTTGACAATCGGGAGGATGTTTTCTACCTGGACTTAAAGGAGCTTGAATTGTTGCTGGACCAGAAAAATTCGACCATTAATCAAAACATTAAGGACAAGGTGTTGAAGGTCCGGCAGGATATGAAGGAGGCCGAAAACATTACCCTGCCTTCGGTCATTTATGGCGAGATACCTCCCCTGGTTCCGAAATCGAATGAGCAGCTTATGACAGGCATTCCTGTTTCACCGGGGTATTTCGAGGGTGAAGTGTTGGTAATCAAAGGATACCGTGATTTTCATAAAGCCACGGATGGCTGTGTTCTGGTTATTCCTTTCTCTGATGTTGGCTGGACACCGATACTGACCAAAGCCGGGGCCATCGTATCAGAATCGGGCGGTATCCTGTCGCATGTTTCCATCATTGCCCGCGAACTAGGGATCCCGGCTATGACCTCGGTGGATCATGCCTGTAATCTGGAAGACGGGACCTTTGTAAAACTGGATTGTAATAACGGAAGTTTAATCATTCAGGAAAAATCATGAAAGAGATTTTTAGTGCTCCGTGGACCATCGTGTTGTTTTCACTGCTTTTTGGATATCTGGCAGGCTCCCTGTCCTTTGCCAGGATCATCACCGTTCTAAAAACAAGATCGAAAAAGATCGCACCCATCAGCCAGCCCATTCCCGGGACCAACCGAATCTTTGAGTCAGATTCCATTTCTGCCACGGTTATTTCTCAAAACCTGGGCAAGCATTTTGGATGCCTGACCTCTCTGCTTGACATGATAAAGGTTGGCCTTCCGACTTTCCTGGTTATGTACTGGTTTCCGGAAGAGCCCTATTTCCTGGCTGCTGCCCTGATGGGTGTGCTCGGTCATATCTTCCCGGTGTATCATGGCTTTAAGGGAGGTCGGGGAGAATCGCCCATGATCGGGGCTATGCTGATCATCAATTGGTATGGCATTTTTATTGCCAATGCTGCCGCCATGGTCCTGGGATACTTGTCAGGAAGCGTTCTGGTCCTTCGCTACGGATGGTACGTGCTTATGATTGGCTGGTACTGGATCTTATTCCATGACATCCGTTACATTGGATTCATGCTAGGGGCAAACATTCTGTTCTGGTATTCCATGAGCAAGGATTTGGCGAAATATGCCGACTTGAAGCAAGAAAAGGGCCTTGAGATCAAAGAGGAGGACGTGTCAGATTTCATCCTGATGGGCAGGGGATTAGGCCGTTTCTTTGACAGTTACAGCGGGAGGTCTCTACTGAAAAAGTTATTAAAAAAGAATTAAAAGTTTATTTAATGCTAAGGGTACTCAGTGAATGGCCTGACCCTGCTTCAGTAAACTTTCAATTGTTCAAAAAAAAGGCTGCAAGATCGTTTCTCCTTCTTGCAGCCCTTTCTTTAAAGCGTCCCTTTTTCAAAGAAATCAATAGTTCTTCTCGGGGTAAAGGTCATTCCACCACTCGGGCTGGTCTTTAAGGTATTTATCCCACCAGGCCATGATGGTGTTGTGCCATTCGATGCGTTTGCTGTAGGTGACGATGTGGTGGTCCTGGCCTTTAACCAGGATCATTTCCACGGGTTTGCCAAGCATCTTTAGGGCGGTGAAGAACTGTATGCTTTCGCCCGGAGGAACATTGGTGTCGCTGTCGCCGTGGAGGAGCAGTATTGGGGTATTGACCTTGTTGGCGCGGAACAGTGGGCTTTGATCGACATAGATCTCGGGGCTGTTCCAGGGGAAACTTTCGGCGGTGGCTTCGGCGCTGTAGGAGTAACCCCAGTAGCCCTCGCCCCAGTAGCTGGCGATGGAACTGATGCCTGCATGGGCGATGGAGGCGGTGAAGAGGTCGGTGCGGGTCATCAGCAGCATCGTCATAAAGCCGCCATAGGAAGCGCCGGCACAGCCTACGTGGGATGCATCGGTGAAGGGGTGGGCCTGCAAAAATCCTTTGGTGGCCTCGATGATCTCATCGGCCACGGTGATGCCCCAGTTGTTGACGTGGGCTGCCGAGAACTCCTGCCCAAAGCCGATGGCCCCGCTGGGTTGAAGCACATAGACCACATAACCATTGCCTGCCCATAGGTTGAAGGGGTAGCGCCCTCCGAAGGTTCGGCCTACAGGAGTAGTGCCTCCGTAATAATACACGATGACAGGGTATTTCTTTTCGGGATCAAAATCAGGCGGAAGGTAGTAGCGCCCGGTGATGTTGAAATCGGTGGATGTGGTGAAGTCCCAATTTTTCACTTCGCCTAATTGAACGTGACGGTAATTTTGGCTCTCCGTGTCTTCAATAACCTGCACGCGGTCGTTGCGCAGGTCGATGGAGTAGGCCTTTGCCGGCGCGTTGGTTTGGGAGCCCAGGAAATTGGCTGTCAGGCTATTGTCGGCAAAGTCTATGCTGGTGACCATATCGACACCTGTGTTGATCGGGCTGAATCGTTCGCGGCGAACGTCATAACGGTAGAGGCGCTGGTAGTCTTTGTCGGTGGTCAGCAGGAAAATGTTGTTGTCGATAGGATGCCAGAAAACAGAAGAAACAGAGGGGTTGAAATCAAGGGTGATGCATTTTACGCTACGGTTTGTCAGGTCGTAAATATAGGCCTGGGTGTCGTAGTTATTGGGGATGGTGCCCTGTGGAATGTTTTCACCGGCGCCCTCAAATGCAGAAGGTCCTCCCGTGGCCAGGAGCATCTTTCCGTCAGGGGAGAAGGTGGCTGAGGCGCCCCAGCGCTGGTTGGTCATCAAGGTGTCGACTGCCAGGGTATTCAGGTCGAGCAGCAAGAGATCAGATTTGGTATAGGGACGCTCCTGATAGTCAGGTCTGGAGAGGCTGATGAGGAGTTTTTGTCCATCGGGGCTAATATCCTGGAGGCTGGTGCTTACATTGCCATAAGTGAGGCGTGTCTTCAGGCCTGTGGCCACATCGTACTTATAAAGAAAGTTGCGGTTTCTCCAGCTGCCCTGTCGGTCCTGCATCCCCAGCACGCGCCGCATCGTGGCATCGTTTCCTGAGCCGTCTTCACGGATGGTATAGATGATGTAAGATCCATCGGGAGCCCAGCGGAAGCTGCCCATCTTTTCTTCATCCTCCAGGAGGGTTTTGATTTCGCCGGTCTCTAGGTTATGTAAGTGGATGGTAGATTTGCCGTTGCGGCTGCTGACATAGCTCAGGATGCTGCCGCCGGGCAGCCATGTGAAACGGGAGGCTCTGGAATGTTTGAAGGAAAGGGCCAGGGTGTTGTCAGCCATCCTCCTGATATCTGTCCAAGACTCGCTCTGGTCGCTGGGGGGCAGCGATTGACGATAGCTGATGGCATAATAACGGCCGTCGTTGGAGGGCTTCACACTGCTGATCTTCACCCCGTCCATTAAGTGGTTGATGTTCTTGATGTTGATGGGACTGAGCACCGGATTGAGGTCACTGACCTTAAAGGGCTCCTTAATCTCAAGCTGGGCAGTGAGCTTCCATGGGAGGCCAGCATCGGCCGGTTTCAGCGCCTTGACGAGCAGCAGGTGGGTGCCGCGGGTCAGCTTCAGGGCTTTGGTAACCTTGCCTGTGGTGTCTTCTTCCTTTTCAACGGTGGTTTTATTGCCGATGCGCTCCCCATCAAGATAAGCCTCCAGCATATAGTTGGAGCGGATCTCGAGCTGGGCGCTTATCCAGCGGTCGGCTTTTAGGTAAGCTGCCAGATAAAGCACCTGCGGCTGTTGGGTTTCACTTCCATCGTGCAGGGTAAGGAAACCGTTCTCATCGGCCATGACAGCCTGCCATTCAATCTGTTGCCCGTTGAACCAGGAGAGGGGCAGGCCCTCTTCGGGGAAGTAATCGTTGAGGTCCAGATGGTTGAACGACAGGAGGTCGGTGTTTGAGAAAGCTTTGCCTTCCACGTTCTGCGGCTGGTGGAAAGCAGGGTACCGCAGGGGCAGGGTTCCCGTTGAGAGCCACCGGGAGACCACCACTTTTTCGGAAGCCATCAGAAGGCCGGGAAGAAGGATGAACAGAAGGAGAACAAAATACGATCGTTTCATGTTTTAAATATGTTGTTATTTTGGTGGAAAAGAAAATTTCGGGTAAAAATAGCATTTTTAGTCAGTTCGGCCATCAAAGGCGATTGTTGAAAATTGATTAATTTTGGGTTTTATTTAAAACATTAAATTTCAACCTCATAAATAAAATCATAAATATCATGGAGAAAGACCGTCAGATTTTTGACCTGATTGAACAGGAATACCAGCGTCAGAAGCACGGGGTGGAGCTGATCGCCTCGGAGAACTTTGTCAGCGAGCAGGTGATGCGCGCCATGGGCAGCGTGTTGACCAACAAGTATGCGGAAGGCTATCCCGGCCGACGTTATTACGGGGGATGCCAGATTGTGGACCAGACCGAGCAGCTTGCCATTGATCGTGCGAAGGAACTTTTCGGTGCGGAGTATGCCAACGTGCAGCCGCACAGTGGCGCCCAGGCCAATGCAGCCGTTTTCCTGGCCTGCCTGCAGCCGGGCGACACCTTTATGGGTCTGGACCTGAGTCACGGCGGTCACCTGTCACACGGCTCACCAGTCAACCTTTCAGGGATCATTTATAATCCGGTGGCATACAAGGTGAAAGAAGATACGGGGACCATCGACTACGATGAGATGGAGCGCATTGCCCTGAAAGAGAAGCCTAAGATGATCATTGCCGGTGCATCAGCTTATCCGCGTGACTGGGATTATAAGCGTATTCGTGAGATCGCAGATAAAATTGGCGCCATCCTAATGGCCGACATTGCACACCC
Source organism: Bacteroides sp. (assembly GCA_036351255.1). Taxonomy (NCBI): domain Bacteria; kingdom Pseudomonadati; phylum Bacteroidota; class Bacteroidia; order Bacteroidales; family Bacteroidaceae; genus Bacteroides; species Bacteroides sp. Next base: position 15,666 of record JAZBOS010000010.1, on the reverse strand, counting down.
AGCAGGCCTTATAGCAGCCAAACTGCTTACCGACCCGCTGCCGCACTGCCACATCATCACCACCACCACCCATAAGACCCTTCGTGGTCCCCGCGGCGGTCTGATCCTGATAGGTAAAGACTTTGAGAATCCATGGGGCATTAAGACTCCCAAGGGCGAGATCAAGATGATGTCGGCTGTGATCGACAGCGCGGTATTTCCCGGTACCCAGGGCGGCCCGCTGGAGCATATCATAGCTGCCAAGGCAGTGGCCTTTGGTGAAGCCCTTGACCCTTCCTTCAGGGAATATGGGATCCAGGTGATGAAGAACGCCCAGGCCATGGCCAAGGCGTTCATTGAAAAGGCCTATCACGTGACCTCAGGCGGAACAGATAACCACCTGATGCTGATTGACCTCAGGTCGAAGTTCCCTGATATTTCCGGTAAGAAAGTGGAAAATACGCTGGTGCTGGCCGATATCACCATCAACAAGAATATGGTGCCATTCGACAGCCGTTCCCCCTTTGCCACTTCGGGCATCCGCATCGGCACACCTGCTATCACTACACGCGGCCTGAAAGAGGAGCACGCCGTGCAGGTCGTGGACCTGATCGATGAGGTGATTTCAAACATCGACAACCAGGAAGTGATCGAAAGCGTGAAGAAAAAAGTGCATAAACTGATGGAAGGTTTCCCGCTGTTTGCTTACTAAAGGAAGCCTGAAAACAGAAAAAGAACTGCCCTGAAAGCCCTTGTTTTCTGATGTAATTTCTTGTGTCTTTGGTACCTTTTTTGTGGGATATCTTTTAACAGGTAACCAATAGTTTAATAGGGTATCAATTAGAATCAGGAATTTTCTCAGGAGGGCTTTTGAGGCGGTTTTTCTGTTTATCCTTCGGAAAAAGGGTATTGGTCGAACTTTTTCTTGCAAATGTTGAAATAATGATGCATATTTGATTGGGGAAATCTTGCTGGTGGTTGGAGAGGAAATTAGACTGGAAAAAAAGATCTTTATGAAAACGATTTACCTTGTGCGTCATGGCAAGTCGTCCTGGCAACACCCGGGGCAGAAGGACCACGAGCGTCCACTGCTGGAAGCGGGGATTGAGAGAACAAAGAAAGTTGTGGCATTTTTGTTGGCTAAGGGGGTAAAGCCGGAAATGATTATTTCAAGTGATGCGGTACGTGCTTTGGAAACGGCACGCTTGCTGGCTGAAGGCCTGGGAGTTTCCGCAGAAAAGATCAGGCAGGAGCGGGAAATTTACCTGGGCACAGAGGATAATCTGCTGGATCTGGTATTTTCACTACCGGATGAGACCGAAAGCGTAATGCTGGTAGGACACAATCCAGTGATGACAGGTTTTGCGCAGATGCTGCAGGCACGACTGGCGGATGACCTGCCCACTTCAGCGGTGGTAAGCATCACTTTTTTTACGGATGACTGGACCCGGATCCTGTTGTCGAAAAAGCAGCTGAATTTTATTGTATTTCCCAGGATGCTCTGATTGTTTTTCCACTTGGTTGACAGCTTTTATTTGTTGAAAACCATTATTTGAGGTTTGTGGCAGCATAATGGTGAAGGTTATGTGGGTGAGAAATGTGGTTGGCAAGGAGAATGGATAATGAAAAAGACCCTGATGATAAATCGTGAACTGAGCTGGCTTTCATTCAATGAGCGGGTGCTGCAGGAAGCTGCAGATGAGCGGGTGCCGCTTATTGAGCGCCTGCGTTTCCTGGGTATCTACTCAAACAACCTGGATGAGTTTTACCGGGTGCGGGTGGCCACGCTTAGAAGGCTGCAGGACTTCAGTGAGGAGATGGCTGATGACCTACCCTATAATCCGGGCAGAATACTTAAGAAGATCAATGAAATTGAGCTGAAACAGCAGGCACAATTCAATACCATTTACAGGAGGCTGTTGCAGCAAATGGAGGAACAACAGATTTACCTGATCAATGAAAAGGAGCTAAGTCCCGAACAGGGTCAATTTATCAGGGATTTTTTTCAGGAACACGTTCGCCCGAACCTTTTCCCGGTGATGATCAAGAACTTTAAGCGTTCATCGTTTCTGCGCGACCGGGCAATATACCTTGTGGTGCATTTGCAAAAATCGGATAAAAGCCTTAAGGATGATTCGGCGCTGATCCGGGTGCCGGCAACCAGCCTTTCGCGCTTTGTGATCCTTCCCCATGCCGGTGAAAATCAATACATCATCCTGCTTGATGACGTGATTCGTTTCAACCTGGCCTCCATGTTTTCCATCTTTGATTATGACCGCTTTGATGCCTATTCCATTAAACTTACGCGCGATGCAGAGCTGGACATTGACAATGATGTTTCGAAGAGTTTTATGGAGCGTATGACCGACAGCCTGAAACAGCGGAAGCAGGGGAGACCCGTGCGTTTCATCTATGATGAAGCGATGCCAAAAAGCCTGTTAAAGCTGCTAACTGATCGGTTGAAGATCTCTGAGAAAGACAATATGCATCACGAGGGGCGCTATCATAACTTTAAGGATTTTATGAACTTCCCCAATGTAGGGCCTGCATCGCTGGAACACCCGCCGATGGTGCCCCTCCCGCATCCTTTGCTTCGTGAGACGAAAAGCATGCTTGGGGCCATGCGCGAGAAAGACATCATGCTGCATTTCCCTTACCAGTCGTTCCATTATATTGTTGAGCTGCTGCGGGAAGCTTCCATCGACCCCACTGTGAAATCTATCAAGGTTACCCTTTACCGTGTGGCCACCAATTCGAAGGTAATCAATGCGCTGATCAATGCGGCACGAAATGGGAAAAAGGTGACGGTATTCCTGGAGCTGCAGGCCCGCTTTGATGAGAAGGCAAATATTTACTGGTCGGAGAAGATGCAGGAGGAAGGGGTGGAGATCATCCACGGGGTGCAGGGCCTGAAGGTACACAGTAAGCTGATCCTGATCCGCCGCAAGGAAGGTAAGAAGAATGTTTTGTATGCCCATGTAGGTACAGGAAACCTGAACGAGGAAACGGCCCAGATATATGGAGATGACAGCCTGCTGACCTGTGATCCGCACATCACGGAAGAGGTGGACCGGGTATTCAGCCTGTTTGAGAAAACCTGGTATGCCCCGGTAAATTTCCGCCACCTGATCGTTTCGCCCTTTCGCACACGGAAGTTTATTGTCCAGCAAATTGACCGGGAGATTAAGAATGCCCGCGCCGGAAAACCCGCTGCCATTTTCATGAAGCTCAACTCACTGGTAGATGAAGCGATCGTGAAAAGGCTTTATGTGGCCAGTAAAGCGGGAGTGAAATGCAGGCTGATCGTTCGGGGCATCTGTGTGCTGGTACCCGGTAAGCCCGGCTTGAGTGAGAACATTGAAGTGATAAGCATTGTGGATCGTTTCCTGGAGCATTCGCGGGTGTTTATTTTCCATAACGAAGGCGACGAACGCTATTACATCTCTTCAGCCGATATGATGACCCGCAACCTCGACTATCGTATAGAAGTGGGCTGCCCTATCCTTGATCAGAATATTCAAAGGGAGCTCCGCACCATGCTTGAACTGCAATGGAAGGATAATGCCAAGGCTCGTATAATAGAAGGGAAACAACAGAATAAATACCGCCTGCCTGAAGTGGATGAACCCCCGATCCGAAGCCAGGAAGCCATTTACCAGTATTTTAAGAATCTTTTATGTCAGGAATAAGTTTATGCTGCTAGCTGCCATAGATATCGGCTCAAATGCCGTCCGTCTCTTTTTTTCGAATGTATTTGAACTGAAGGGTGAGATTATTGTCGAGAAAGCTTCACTGGTGCGTATTCCGCTTCGTCTTGGGGAACAGGTTTTCAAAAAGGGAAAGATCTCGGGAGATAAGGCCGATGGCCTTGTTAAGACCATGAAGGCCTTTAAGTTGCTGATCGATGTGGTGCAACCGGTTGCATACCGGGCCTGTGCAACGGCAGCCATGCGTGAGGCAGAAAACAAGGATGCACTGGTGAAGAGGATCCGCAAAGAAGCGGCTATTGACATTGAAGTAATCGACGGTCTGGAGGAGGCACGCATTGTAAGCACGGTGACCAACCTGAGTTTTGATGGAAGGTTCAGCAAGGCCATGTATATTGACGTAGGCGGAGGGAGTACAGAGATATCCATCATGGATCAACACCGCATTGTTGATTCCAACTCCTTCAAGATTGGTACGGTGAGAATGCTCAATGAGATGGTGAAACCTTCGGAATGGAATAAAATGCAGGACTGGCTCACGCGTTTTAAAGGGCAGGATGAACCTTTGCTGCTGGTAGGTTCAGGCGGGAATATCAACAAAATCAACAAGTTATACGGGGACACCAACCGGAAGGTACTTTCCATTGAATCACTTGAACAGGCGCTGGAACACCTTGGCGAGTATCCGGTGGAGGACCGCATTGCCCTGCTGGGTTTGCGTCCCGACCGTGCCGATGTAATCATTCCTGCTGGTCAGATCTTTCACTTCATTATGAAATATCTTGAAGTAGATTATGTATTTGTCCCCAAGATCGGTCTTTCGGATGGCATAGTAAGCATGTTGTTCAAAGAGCAAATGGGTAAGAAACCTTTGCAGAAAAAATCATAAAAAAAGAAAAGTCTTGGCGGGTAAAAATGCCCGGGTCATTGGGCAGCCCCCTGTATTTGACGTATCTTTGTAATTAGGAAGCAAATTCGAATGAAAGCCAGGGATATGCAGGAAACCACTTATGATCAGGAACGCGCGGAGATACTGAAGCGTTACCGCAAGCTCATCTCCTCCTGCAGGCCCACCACCAGCAAGGAAGACCGGGAGCGGATGCGGCTGGCCTTTGATTTTGCCGTGGAGGCCCATAAGAACCATAGAAGGAAGAGTGGCGAGCCCTACATATATCATCCCATTGCCGTTGGACAGATCGTGGTGGAAGAGATCGGACTGGGCACCACCAGCGTGATCTGTTCGCTCCTGCATGATGTGGTGGAAGATACGGATTACACCCTGACCGACATCAAGGAGCACTTCGGTGAAGAGGTGGCACGCATCATTGACGGTTTGACAAAGATTTCCGATATTTTTGACCAGACCACTTCAGTGCAGGCAGAGAACTTCCGCAAAATGCTGCTGACGCTTTCTGATGACGTAAGGGTAATCCTGATCAAGCTGGCTGACCGCCTGCACAACATGCGGACGCTTGATTCGCTGCCTCCCAAGAAGCAACTGAAGATTGCCAACGAAACCCTTTATCTTTTTGCTCCCCTGGCGCACCGTCTGGGTTTCCACGCCATCAAAAGCGAACTGGAAGACCTGGCGCTGAAATATACCGAGCCGGAAATCTTCAGTACAATTTCCCAAAAGCTGGTGGACTCTGAAGAAGAACGTAACCGCTTCATCCATTCGTTCACCCTCCCCATAAAGAAAGCCTTGCAAAAGGAGGGTTTTAATTTTACTATCCTTGCGCGGACCAAATCGATCAGTTCGATATGGGGCAAGATGCAGAAAAAAGAAGTGCCTTTTGAGGAGGTGTATGACATCTTCGCCATCCGTGTCATTGTTGACACCCCCGAGCAGCGGGAAAAGGCCGATTGCTGGAAGGTTTATTCCATTGTGACTGATATTTACCGGCCCAATCCCGACCGGCTGCGCGACTGGATCTCTACGCCCAAGGCCAATGGCTATGAATCATTACATACCACCGTGATGAGTAAGTCAGGGAAATGGGTGGAGGTTCAGATTCGTTCTCAGCGCATGGATGAAATTGCCGAGAAAGGTTATGCAGCCCACTGGAAATACAAGGAGTCAAAGACCGGGGAAAGCGGTATCGATAAATGGCTGCGGCGCATCCGCGAGATACTCAAAACAGCTGAATCCGATGCCCTAGATTTTATCGACGACTTCAAACTCAACCTCTTCTCTGACGAGATCATTGTGTTTACCCCCAAGGGTGAGCTACGTACCCTCCCATTGGGTAGTACCGCGCTTGACTTTGCCTACAGCATCCACTCGGAAATAGGCAACCACTGCCTGGGTGCCAAGGTGAACCATAAACTGGTTCCCCTGAGCAACGTTTTGAAAAGCGGTGATCAGGTGGAGATCATCACTTCAGCCAAACAAACCCCCAAGACAGACTGGCTGAATTATGTTACCACTGCTCGTGCCAAAGGGAAGATCAAGGCTGCCCTGAAGGAAGAACGTAAAAAACAGGCGGAGGATGGGAAGGAGATTCTGGAACGGAAGCTCAGGCAGTTCAAGATCGATTTCAACCCTGCCAATATCCAGAAACTGGTTGAATACTTTAAGCTGGCTTCCCCCCTCGACCTGTATTTCGAGGTGGCTATCGGGAAGATCGGCCAAAAGGAACTCAAGGCTTACCATTCGGATCAGGAAAAAGGGGGCATCCTGAGTTACCTTAAAAACCCCTTTGGCCGCTCACGCGAGGCTTCTGCCCCCGAGAAAATCCCTGAGGCCGATCCCATTCGCCAGCAACTGAAGAGCAAACCCGATACCCTGCTCATCGGCGATAACCTCGAAAACCTCAACTATACCCTTTCGCCCTGTTGTAACCCCATCCCCGGCGATGATGTGTTTGGATTTGTAACTATCAACGAAGGCATCAAGATACACCGCAACAACTGCCCCAACGCCGTGCAGCTCATGTCGAAGTATGCCTACCGTATCGTGAAGGCCAAATGGATCACCAACAAGAACATTGCCTTCCTTTCGGGGATTCGAATCAAGGGCATCGACGAGATTGGGCTGCTGCGCAACCTGACCAACACCATTTCGAGCGAATACAACATCAACATCCGGAGTATTAATATTGACACCAATGCCGGTACCTTTGAGGGAACGGTAATGCTTTACATCCATGATACCCAGCACCTGAACAACCTGATCAATAAACTGAAGAAACTGAAAGGAGTCCAGTCTGTTTCACGTATTGGAAAAATTTCCTAAGCTTGTAAATGATTGATAAACAAGTAATAGCTTAATTATTTATAAAGATTTCAAATAATAATTTTTTTTCATATCTTTGAGCCAACCAGCCTTTCAGAAAGTTGCAGCATAGTGCTGGTTGCTGTTATACGGGTTTTTCCATCAATCCCTTTTGCAGCCTGCGGAATATAAAACAATGCAGAGATGAAGGAATCGAAGGCAGATCAGGAGGTTTACGAAGCGGTAAAGAACATTTTTTCCTCTTATCTGACGGCTCACGGTCACCGCAAGACCCCCGAGCGTTTTACCATTTTACGTGAGATATACCTCACCGATGGCCATTTTGATGTGGAGTCGCTTTACATTAAAATGAAGAACAATAAGTACCGGGTGAGCCGTGCCACTTTATATAACACCATTGAACTGCTTCAGCACTGCAACCTGGTCATCAAGCATCAGTTCGGGAAAAATGTTGCCCAGTTTGAGAAGTCTTTCAAATACAAGCAACACGATCACGCCATATGTACCGAATGTGGCAAGGTGCTTGAGTTTTGTGACCCGCGTCTCATGGAGATCCAAAACTCTGTTCAGGATCTCATGAATTTTAAGGTTACCCATCGTTCCTTTGTTTTATACGGGCTCTGCAACGAATGCCGCAAGCTAAAGGAAAACTAGGCCATTCTTTCCCACTATCTTTCACGATATAGGTCAAAAGAATTTGCGCTATCCTTAAAATAGCTTAAATTTGGCCTGTCAATAAAGCCGGTGTAACAGCCGCTTTTTTTATGTCGAAAATTTAAGCAATAGCTAATGAAGCAGGCCAACAAGGCAGACGTGCTGCTTGGATTGCAATGGGGCGACGAAGGCAAGGGCAAGATCGTGGATGTGCTCACCCCAGGATATCAGCTCATCGCCCGTTTCCAGGGCGGTCCCAATGCCGGACATACACTGGAGTTCGAAAACCGCAAATACGTCCTGCATACTATCCCTTCGGGCATCTTTCATCCCGCCAGCAAGAACCTCATCGGCAGCGGGGTGGTGATCGACCCATATATCTTCAGCGAAGAACTCGACCACTTGGACATCAGCCAGGAGCAGCTCAGGGAAAGCCTGCTGATCTCGGCCCGTGCCCACCTGATTACGCCCAGTCACCGCCTGTGCGATGCCGCCAACGAAGCATCCCGCGGCAAGCAAAAGATCGGCAGCACCCTTAAGGGGATTGGCCCCGCCTATACCGATAAGATCGCCCGCAGCGGCCTGCGACTGGGCGATTCGTTGTGCGCAGGTTTTGAAACACAGTACCAGGAACTCAGGAAAGCCCACCTGAGGCTGGTGAAAGGACTGGGCTATGCAAAAGAAGATTTCCAAATCGAAGGCTTGCCCTTTGATGAATACGAAAAGCTTTGGTTTGAAGGCCTGAAACGCATCCAAGGCCTGCAGCTGGTCGAGAGCGAGGTTTACATCAACCAGGCGCTCGACCAGGGCGTCAGGGTGCTGGCCGAAGGCGCCCAGGGCACCTTGCTCGACATCGATTTTGGCTCCTATCCCTTCGTGACTTCCAGCAACACCATTGCCGCCGGCGCCTGCACCGGGCTGGGCCTGGCCCCCTCCCGGATAGGCGAGGTCTATGGCATCTTCAAGGCCTATTGCACACGCGTGGGCAGCGGCCCTTTCCCCACCGAGCTTTTTGATGCCGATGGCGATCAACTGCGCAAAACAGGCAATGAGTTCGGCTCCACTACCGGGAGGCCCAGGCGCTGCGGCTGGCTCGACCTGCCCGCCCTGAAATATTCGGTGATGCTCAACGGCGTGACCAAACTCATCATGACCAAAGTGGATGTCCTCAACGAGTTTCAGCAGTTCAAAGTCTGTGTGGGCTATGACTACGACGGGCAGAAGGTCGATTTTTTGCCCTCCTCCTTCGAACCCGAAAAACTCAGGCCCATCCTGCAGGACTTCAAAGGCTGGCATCGCGACCTGGCACCATTCAGCAGCATCGGCGAATTGCCATCAGCCCTGAAGGACTACCTGAAGCTGATCGAAGATTTCGTCAGGGTACCCATCGAAATCGTTTCCACCGGTCCCGACCGCGTGCAAACCCTTTTCAGGAAGTGACAGTAAAGGGACCGCAATGAACCGGACGTTCAGGACATTCTATTACTGGCTGGGGCCCAAACAAAGACGGGTATTCCGCAGGGCCTTCTTTTTCCCCATCGACCTTGTGGAAAAAGCGCTGAAACGGCGGCTGCAACTGGTGCCACCGCGCGGGAAGATCTTCGTGGGGCAAGGCGACTTCGTGAAGATCGGCGATAGCCTGCTGAAACACTTCATCGACCTCTGCGGGCTGCAAGCCCACCACCGCGTGCTCGATGTGGGCTGCGGAATAGGACGCATCGCACGGCCCCTGGCAGGCTTCCTCAGCGAAAAAGGCAGCTACGAAGGCTTCGACATCGTGGAGGAAGGCATTGAATGGTGCAACAAACATTATGCCAGCCACCCCAACTTCCGTTTCCTTTTTACCCCCCTGCAAAACGACCTTTACAACCTCTCCACCAACCAGAAAGCCTCGGCATTCCGCTTCCCTTACGGGGATGACGAGTTCGACCTGGTCATCCTCACCTCGGTCTTTACCCATATGCAGCCCGGCGATGTGGCCCATTACCTGCGCGAGATAGGCAGGGTGATGAAGCCCGGCGGGCGCTGCTTCGCCACCTTTTTTGTCATCACCCCCGAATCGGAGCAGCACCTCGATGCATCGGCCAGGCCTTTCTTCACGCACCGCTACGGCCATTACTTCTTGCACAACCCCCGCGTGAAGGACGCCAACATCGCCTACCGCATTGAATATCTGGGCCAATTGTTCAGCGATGCCGGCCTGCAGCAGTTGCAGTTCCACCCCGGCTGGTGGGCCGGCCGGCCCCAAAGTCAGTGCATCAATTTCCAGGATGCGATGATCCTCGGAAAATAATCCACCAATTCTTTTTGCAAATCCCCGGGCTTTCCCCGTTTCAACCCTTCCAGGGCCATTTCGTCATTGCCCCGGGGCATTTCCTGGTCTTTCTCAGTATCAGCAAGGCCTTTCCCTTGCTTTGGGATTGAAATAGAACAGAAATGCCAGAAACCTTAAATCTGGTGGCGATTTTTGTAACCCCTGGCTTTAGCCTGGGGAGGGCGAACCAACCCAATGGAAAAATAGGCCAAATTTTTATTGTTTTCCTGCAATTTCTGGCTTAATTTTTTTGATTCCCCCCAAACGGTCAACGTTGTTCAGGCATGGACAATGGACAAACCTTGAACCTTGAACCCCAAACTTAATCCTTATTTAATCTGTTTATAAATAGCGTCTCTTCGTCTTTTCACCTGCCCATAAGGCCCTAAATTCCATTATTTTTGCCTTGCCCTTCCAGGGCTGATATTCAACGTCTTTTATAAAACTAAATAATGAACTGTAAATTAAGATATTATGGAAACAAAAAGCATTAAGGGAACCCAAACCGAGAGGAATCTTTTGAAATCGTTTGCCGGCGAGTCGCAGGCCGCCCGCCGCTATGAGATGTATGCCAAGGTTGCCAAGCAAGAAGGCTATGAGCAGATCGCAGGCTTTTTTATGGAGACTGCCGATCAGGAACGCCAGCACGCCAAGATGTTCTACAGTTACCTGGAAGGGGGCATGGTAGAGATCACCGCCAGCTATCCTGCAGGCATCGTATCCACCACCGAGGAGAACCTGCTGCACGCTGCAGAAGGCGAAAATGAAGAGTGGTCGATGCTGTATCCTGAATTTGCGCGCATTGCCGAGGAAGAAGGCTTCAAACGCATTGCCACCACCTTTAAACTGATTGCTGCGGCCGAGAAGAACCACGAGGAGCGTTACCTGAAGCTGCTCAGCAGGGTTAAGGATGGCACCGTGTTTCAGCGCCCCGAAAAGACCAAGTGGTACTGCCGCAAGTGTGGCTATATTTACGAAGGCGAAAAGGCCCTGAAGAACTGCCCCACCTGCCAGCACCCGCAGGCCTATTTTGAGGAGTGGGGGGAGAATTACTAGGCAGTAGGCAGTATTCAGCAGGCAGTAAGAAGTAGAAAGTAAAAAGAAAGAAGTAAGAAGAAGATAGACAACTTTGTTATGGCGGCCTGGCTTCAGCTGAATTTAGAGACTTAAGTGAGTAAAGAGACTTAAGTGACTGAAGAGAGAAAGGAATTTGGCCGTTGGGTTTTTATCCTTCTTTGTGGGTTTTGAAACTGCTTTGCGGGGCTTTGTGAAACAGAAATCTGTTGTTTCACAAAGCCCCACAAAGGTTTTACAAAGGTTCGCAAAGGCTTAAGAGCGGATCTCTTTTTATTTTTCCGCCTAGAAGATCTGGGGGTATTTTTCGGGATTGTATTCGTTCATCATGTTGTAGATCTTTTCGAATACGTCCTCGGCATTGGGGTTTGAGAAGTAGTCGCCGTCGGTGCTGTAGGCTGCACGGTGTTCGCGGGCTGTGATGGTGCCCGGCTCAGCGTCGAGGTAAAGGTATCCGCCCTGCTCTTCCAGTACTTTCTGCATCATATAGGCTGTGGCGCCACCCGGCAGATCCTCATCGAAGAAGATGATCTTGTTGGTCTTTTTCAGCGACTCCACAATGCTGTGGTGAATGTCGAAGGGCACCATCGACTGTACATCGACCAGCTCGACCGAGATGTCGTAATCTTTTAGCTGCTCGATGGCATCCTCGGCGATGCGCACGCAGGAGCCATAGGTGACCAGCGTGACATCGGTGCCTTCATTGAGGATCTCAGGCTTGCCCAGTGGCAGGGTAAAATCCCCGATGTTTGCAGGCAGTTTTTCCTTCAGGCGGTAGCCGTTCAGGGGTTCGATGACAATGCCCGGGTCGTCGCACTGCATCAGGGTGTTGTAGAAGCCTGCCGCACGGGTCATATCTCTGGGCACCAGTACGTTAATGCCCCGTACGGCATTGACCACCATACTCATGGGGCTGCCCGAATGCCAGATACCCTCGAGGCGGTGGCCGCGGGTACTGATGATCAGCGGAGCTTTTTGGCCTCCCACCGTTCGGTAGCGCAGGGTGGCCAGATCATCGCTGAGGACCTGCAATCCATAGAGCAGGTAGTCGAAATACTGTATCTCGGCAATGGGCCTCAATCCCCGCATCGCCATGCCCAATCCCTGCCCGATGATGGTGGCCTCGCGGATGCCGGTGTCGGCAATGCGCAGCTCGCCGTATTTCTTCTGCAGGCCTTCCAGGGTCTGGTTCACGCCCCCGATGTTGCCCACGTCCTCACCAAAGATGAGCGATTCAGGATAATGCGCAAATATGGAATCGAAATTGGCCACCAGGATTTCGCGGCCGTTGACCATAGGGGCGTCATCGGCATATTCGGGGGGCACTTCCTTGACCTTCAGGGGCGAAAGCCCAGTTTCGCTGTAGAGGTGCGAGCCGTAGCGGTCAATATTATCGTTAACGGCCTGATCCAGCCAAAGCATCACCTGGTGTTTCAGCGACTTTTCGCTTGCACAGTTGTGGCAAATAAGACGAAGGATTTTTTTGGCCGTTGAGATGATGTCCTTTCGGATGGGCTCGCCGATCCGGCTGAGCTCCTGGATCAGCGTATCGATCTTTTCCGATTTACGGCAGTTGCAATTGGCAATGTTCACCAGTTCAATGAAATCCTTTCGCATTAGCAGGATGGGCTTCTGGAAGTTATCCCAGGCATTCTTGCGGGCTTCCTTCACACGGGCCACTGCCTGCTTTTCTATCTCATTGAGTTGTTCCTCATTGGCAATACCTTTTTCGAGTATCCACAATCGCATTTGCCGGATACAGTCGTATTCCTTTTCCCATTCGAGGCGCTCCTTGCTCTTGTAGCGTTCGTGTGAGCCCGAGGTCGAATGTCCCTGGGGCTGGGTCACTTCGGTGATGTGAAAAAGTACGGGCACATGTTCCTTGCGGGAAAGGGCAACGCCTTCCTCGTAGGTTTTGATCAGGCCTTCATAGTTCCATGCTTTTTCACGGAAGATATGGATGCCCCTTTCTCCTTTCTTTTTGATCTCCATCCCGCTGAGGGCCTCGGAGATGCTGCTTTTCGCGGTCTGAAATTCCTTGGGCACGCTGATGCCAAAACCATCGTCCCATACCGACATCGCCAGGGGCACTTGCAGCACGGCGGCGGCGTTTATCGTTTCCCAGAAATGGCCTTCACTGGTGCTGGCATCGCCAATGGTACCAAAAGCCACCTCATTGCCCTTGTTGCTGAATTTTTTGAAATCTTTTAATCCTGACTCATTCCGATAGATTTTCGATGCCTGGGCCAGTCCCAGTAATCGGGGCATCTGGCCAGCGGTAGGCGAGATGTCGGCCGAGGAGTTCTTTTGTTTGGTAAGGTCTTTCCAGTTGCCTTCGGCATCAAGGCTGCGCGAGGCGAAGTGGTTGTTCATCATGCGGCCCCCGTTATCGGGGTTGGCCGAGAGGTCGGTGTCGCCATAGAGCTGGCTGAAGAAGGTCTCAAGGCTCATCATGCCTGTGGCCAGCATAAAGGTCTGGTCGCGGTAATAGCCGCTGCGCCAGTCGCCATCCTTGAACGCCTTGGCCATCGCCAGTTGGGGCACCTCCTTGCCATCGCCAAAGATGCCAAATTTAGCCTTGCCGGTCAGCACTTCGCGCCGGCCCAGCAAGCTGGCCTGACGGCTCTCATTTGCAATGCGATAATCGTTCAACACTTCATTGACAAATGCTTCGGGTTGTTCCTTCTTTTTTGCAGCCATAATGCTTAAATAACAAGGGGATGGATCGAATGTTCAGGAATAAAAAGCAGTGTAGCCCTGGCAAGGGCTACACAAAGTTAAAAAATAAGGTTGAAAATTTGCCGGGCAAAGACAAAATACCGGGACTCAAAGGGTATAAACCGATTTGCTGACAAAATCAGGCAGGAAAGCGTTCCGCAGCAGGCTTGCATCGCCTGGCAGGCAAAAGTTCATCGTCAGTTGTTGCACAGGAGAAGATTCTTCTTTCCCTGAAACTTCGTGGCGCATATACCTGCGCAAATCCAGTGCTTTACGCAATCCATCGGTCACTTCCACCGGGATGTTTTCAGGGACATACAACTCGATAAGCACACGTTGGGCCCTCCAGCCATCCGATTTATCAAAGGTGAAAAAGGGGTCAAAGATCAATTCGCTGTCTTCCTGGGAAAAACCATAAGAGATGCTTTCGGCATTATCCATGGCCACTGAAGGACTTAACCCCCGTGATTCCTTGGTAATGATCAGCCTGATCTCATCAGAGGTCGTAGTAATGATACGCAGGCGGGGGATACCATTGCGCTGGCCGGTCTCTGTCATCCAGAGAAGGTCCCAGCTTCCTGACTTGAGGTTCCTGTCGGGACTGATACCAAGGTCGCGGATCTTCTGTTCATCCACATCCAGGATCAGCCGTCCGGCTTCAGGAACAGGTATGCTCACTTCCTGGGTGAACGAGCGCTGGCTTGAGAAGTTACGGGCCCCGCTGAGGAAAATGAAAAGGCAAATGCCCAGCCCGGCTACCCAAAGCATAAAGGTCACAAAACCGAAGTAGCGGATCCTGGCATCGAAGCCGAAGATGAGCCTGGCACCGGCATATACCATGGCCAGTAGCGGAATCCCCAGGGTGAGGATAATGCCGATGATGGCCAGATTGATCAGGGTCCTGTTGTTAAAGAAGATCTCGGCCAGGGCCGGGAAGGAGAAAAGCTGTACCCCGAAATCCGAGTCGATCAGCACAGGTCCGCCCAAAAGGGCAGAGGCAAATCCCACGAGGAGGAAAACCCCCAAGAACATCAGGAATAGCCCGATCAGGATGCCGACGACTTTGAAAAAAACCCGGAAAAAATTGCCTGCAAACGTTGCAAAATTTCTTCGAGGGCTGTCCTGATACGCGAAATCACTTTTTTTTTTGAAGGTGTCTTGCGCCTCCTCCGAAAAATCCTGCAGATTCTTCTTTACATCGCCCAGCTCCTCGCGAATGGTCCTTTCGATGTTGGAGATGGTTACTTTTTCGCCCCGCATCTCCAGCTTCTCAGCGGTGGAACGTGCTTTGGGGACAACGATCCAGAGGATAAGGTAAAGCAAGGGCCCGAACCCATAAACAAAAGTGAAAAGCACAAAGGCTACCCTGATCCAGGTGACATCCACCTGGAAGTAGGCGCCCAAGCCCCCTGCCACACCACCCAGGATGGCATTTTCAGGGTCGCGGTAAAGGCGGCGCTGGGTTTTCTCGGTACGGATCCTTTTGCCCGCTTCTTCGGTGGCGGGTTCCTCTTCGCCACCGATCTGGTCAGGCTCACCCAGCTGGCTGATCACGGCCTGTACATCCTGAAGGCTGACCACCTGCTTGCTGTCACTGATTTTTTCCTGCAGGGTTTCGGCAATCCGGCTTTCAATATCGGCCATGATCTCATCGCAGCCGTCATCGGGTGTGAAGTGGCGGCGGACACTGGCAAGGTATTGGTTGAGCTTTTCATACGCGTCTTCATCAATATGAAAAACAATGCCGCTTATGTTGACTGTTAATGTTTTTTTCATGGTTGAGTGTTTATTTTTTGTTTGGCAATTTTGTTTTCTTCCTGTTAAATGTATGAAAAATTTGTTTCTGCTTGAATGAAATTCCCTATTATGGGGAGGTGGCTTTCCCAACGGCAACCACCAGTTCATCCCAGGTTTTTTTCAGCTCCCGGAGAAAGGTCTCACCCAAGGGGGTGGCCTTGTAATATTTCCGGGGCGGGCCGCCGGTC
>JAZBOS010000009.1 GCA_036351255.1 Bacteroides sp. | reverse complement strand
ATGGCTTATCGCCACCGAAGTGCCTACCAAAAGGTCAGGCTTATGTTTTTTAACAAACTTCCACATCCTCAGATCCTGCTTGATCTGGCCCATGGCCATGCCTATCATGGAATCCTTTCTTCCTTCCGGTAAAATGTTGAAATAGTCCATATGCTCTTGTTCCAGCAGGTCCTCCAGCACATCCTTTTTTTTGATCAATATAAAAATCTGGTGCCCGGAGTTTTTTAAATTGCCGATCACGATTTTAAACAAATGAAAATGGGCCGGGTGACCCAGGTGAAAAAGGATTTTCATTCAGCAGTCAATAAGTTGGTTAAAGCCAGAAACATCCATGCCTGGCTCCAACGCATATAAGAGATCTTGTTCTTATAATATTTGTGATTCTGGTAGTAAAAATGCCCATCTTTCCCCTGCATATTTTGAATCGTCCATTCAGCAATCGCGTTGGAAAAAGATGGATATGCTTCGCTATCACCTGCTAATTTGCTGAAGGTGATGATGCCCTGGCTTTGGTTGTGGATCTCTACCGGGTATGTTTTCGGATAGCGCCA
Organism: Bacteroides sp.; assembly: GCA_036351255.1. NCBI lineage: Bacteria > Pseudomonadati > Bacteroidota > Bacteroidia > Bacteroidales > Bacteroidaceae > Bacteroides > Bacteroides sp. The sequence continues at coordinate 1,784 of JAZBOS010000009.1, read as the reverse complement.
CAAGGATCTGCCATCGGGGAAGAATTGATGATCGTGATAAAATTCCAGTCCTTTTTTGATCGCCTGATCCCATGTGGGGTTTTCAAGCTGCAATAGCTTTTTAATTTCAAAAATGCTTTCCAGCACATAGCCCTGGTGAAAATCGATCTGCTCCCGTTCTTTGCTGGTCTTCATGTCGACGCTGTAGTTCCACCGGCCATCTTCTTTCTGTCGTGAGATGACCCAGTTGACTGCCTCTATGGCGATATTCTTTAATTCCTTATCGGGTTTGATGGCATGAACTCGTGCCAGGGTTTCCGCAGCCAACAGGCTGGCATTGTAACACAGGTCGGTGGCAATGGGTGTATAACTGAAACATACCCCTTCATCGAAGCTGGTAACGGGCAATTCTGTCAAAACATAATTGCCAGCTTCATTGAGCAGTTCAAAAACCTCATCACTTTTTGTAAGCTGGTAATATTCATACAGCCCCCTGGCAACAAAGCCGGTAACTACAGATGAAGGGACATATTTATCGAGGTATTTCTCCCGGCTGGCCCAGGGGAAGTTGTATCCCCAACCCTTGCCACAGTAGCCTTTGGAGTAGTTGTCTTTAAGCCAGTTGAAAAAATAGGCTGCCTGATCCAGGTATGCCGGGTCATTGGTTTTCTTATACAGCATGGCATAGGCTTGCAGGAATAAGCCGTAGGCTTTGGGGTTGATCTCCTTTTTAATGCCAATGAGGGGACGCACATTCACAGGATTCCTATTCTGGAACTGGATGGCCAAAACCGGTCCCCATTTCCCGAACCAATGAAAAGGTTTCCACGAGTTGAGGGTGTCGTAGGGATCGTAGCCTTTATAATTCTCCCTGCGGATGTAGGCTTCCAGTTTGTTGAATGATTGTTGGATCATATAATTAGAAAACCCCGTTTAATTGTGAGGGAACGAAGTGACCGTAACAATCCCCGATTTTGTTTAATCGAGTTCATTTTCTAAGTCTGACCAATTGGGATTATTTCTTTCAATGAGTTCTATCTTTTTACTTCTTGACATTTTCTTAATTTGTCCTTCTCTTGCAATAGCCTCATCAACAAATTCAAAGATTTCAAAATAGACTAGCTTATTGATATTGTATCTTGCAGTAAAGGACTTAGGATATATTTTACTTACATGTTCTTGAACCCTATTATAAAGATCAGAAGTTGAACCAGTGTACAAAACACTGTTAGACCTGTTTGTCATAATGTATGCATATCCGCCTCTTTCCAATCTGTAGTTTCAAATATTAGAAGAGACTCCTACGCTCCTTCGTCGCTCTGAGTTAAACGGATAAAGAAACACGTTTAATTCAGAGGCACCCTCGGGAAGCTTGTGGTCGAGCGTGCCGTAGGAATCTATTGTTTGGTACATACGGGTATTAAAGTTTATATTCAGGATAATTGCTCGTTTGAGACTCCTACGCTCCTTCGTCGCTCTGAGTTAAACGCTGGTCATGGGAGACTCCTACGTCGCTGCGCTCCTCAGAGTTTAACGGAAATTATTATTTTCCTGTTCTCCCTGATGCTTTGTAAGACCTTAAAAGTGGCCATGGTACTCAGATAACTTTCATTGAATGGTATGGGACAGGGAGTTCCTTTGGTGATGCTGTCAAAAAAAGTTTTTATTTCTGACTGGTGGCCTTTATCCTGTCCTTTGAATTTGATCTTTTTGACTTTATCTCCGTAAATCGTCAGGGTATTGAAGTCATCAATTTGGGCTACTGTACCCCCACAAAAGACTTCGATCTGCTCTTTGGGGAGCTT
>JAZBOS010000008.1 GCA_036351255.1 Bacteroides sp. | reverse complement strand
CAGGGCAAAGCCTGCAAATACCAGCAGGCCAGCCATCATTTTACGAAACGTTCTCATACCATCATTGTTTTGGTTAATAAACAGGTTAAAAGTGCTACCAAATGTAAAAAAATAATCAATATATCAAAATGTTTTAAAACTTTTATTGCAGATCAACGTGTATTTCCCTCCGATTAAAGACCCTTCCCTCTCTATAAAATATATCATTTCCATACTTTATCGTTAATATAAAACTTTTTATCGTTAACCCAATTTATACGGACAGTTTTCCATTTATTTGCATTCTGTTTCATTTTCAAGAAAGAGAATGATTCATTTCCAAGAATCCCATTCCCCGGAAAACTGTAAAAGGAAACTACCTTACAAAGAAACAGCCCTGAATGCCTTTCTCCATCTTAAATCATCCAACTGGCCTAATTCACTAAACCCTCTGTACTTTCCCCGGAAAGTTCGATGAATTAACATATGCCAATGAAAAATCCTTTACTTTCGTACTGCCAAAGCTGCATGGCTAATTGTTTCAAGTAATTTTGTTAACAATCTGACTTAACTCCATGAAAAGAAATACCGGTTATTATATCATAATGCTGATGCTGATGGTCTTTGGCAAAGGTGTCCTGGCTCAGACCCCTGCAACAAATCCAGAACAGGAAGCCCAAAAGGTTTATGTGATCGTCAAGCACGATGGCGCTCGGTTTTACGGGCATATTATCTCGCAGGATGCCCGCGAGGTGCTGATCGAGACCGATGAACTGGGTCAGGTTTACATTCCCCGGCACGAGATCAGGGAAATCCGTGAGGTGGCCAGCCGTGAACTCGACGAGCGCGGGGTGTTTGTGCCCGGCGAAGTGTTCTCCACCCGCTATTTCATCACCACCAACGGCCTGCCTGTTCAAAAGGGCGAGAACTATATCCTGTGGAACCTGTTTGGGCCCGACTTCCAGTTTGGGGTGAATGAAAACCTGGGGTTGGGGGTGATGACCTCCTGGATCGGATACCCCATTGTGGGCACCGCCAAATACAGCATCCCCCTGAAAGATGACTGGCACCTTGGCTTAGGCATGTTGCTGGGCACAGGTTCGTGGGGCATCCCAAGCTTTGCGGGCATACTCCCCTTCGGGGCCATCACCTATGGCGACCGCGTGAAGAACTTCACCTTCTCGGCTGGTTATGCCGGATTGCGCTATAAGGAAGAGATCTACGACTATTATTATGCCAATGATGTTTATTATGACAGCTACCGGGAGGAGATCCGGACCGAAGGCAGTTTCCTTTTTTCTTTGAGCGGCATGTTTAAAGTGGGCCGAACCCTCAGCATCGTCTTCGATTCCTTTTACCTGCCCCCCGGAAAGGAACGGACCGAGACCTACCAGAACCAATACTATGACTGGGAAACCGATTCTTATTACTGGATCACGGAGACCTATACCAGCCAGCGCAGCGCCATCCTGGCCATCATCCCCGGGCTGCGTTTGCAGACCCGCCCTGAGGCCGCCTTCCAGTTTGGCTTTGCCGGTATCCGCTCAGAAGGCGAAACCGTTCCCATTCCCCTGGTGCAGTGGTTTAGAAGGCTGTAAGGTTTAGGGATTAGGGATTAGGGATTAAGGTTTATTGTGCTGGTATTCGGTTTTTGGTGCTAGCCTGCCTGCCGAAGGAAGGGTTCAAGGTTTAAGGTTTAAGGTTTAAGGTTTAAGGTTCAAGGTTCAAGAGCTTGTCCGCTAGCCAGCGGATCCGCTTACCAGCGGATTTTGACCAGAAAAATCTGCTAATCCTCAAATCTTCTCATCCGCTAATCATCTCATTATCAAATCATCACATTAGCAAATTCTCTCATCTCTCATTTCATACTTCTTATCGATCATCTCTCACATCTCATCTCTCGCTTCTCCATGCCCCACGCTCCAAGCCATTCCCCGTATTACCCCCTCCCTTAAAATTGTTAATAAATAATTAATATCTAACTTTCAGGAGCAGGAATTTTTATGCTATTTTTGACCTACACCAAAAAACAGCATACCCATCAACATGGACCAGGACAAGGAATTGCTTCGCGCCCTTATTGAGAAAAGACAACAGACCCTTGCCAAAATGCGTGAGCAGATCAAAACAGAGCATCAGGGTCTGGATGAAAAACTTGAAGAACTTATGGCTGCTCTTGACAACCAAAATCTCTTCGATGGCTTAAACCAGGAAAAGCATAAAAACTAAGAATGAAATTCCGCCTTGCCATAAAGGCAGGTTAAAGAAATTTCCAATAAAAAAGGAACAGCGGTTTTTGCTGTTCCTTTTTTTATTTCAAAACCCGGAGATGCCCATTACCTGCGGCGGCCAAATCCTTTGAGCAGGGATCCCAACAGTCCCCCTGCAGAGCCACTGGAAGCACCACCACTCTTCATCAGGAAGCCAGCCACATCGTCAAGGATGCTTCCGTCGCCATCGGCATCAAGCAAAGCACCGATACCCGATAATCCCTTACCCTCTGTATCGCGTTTTTTCGAAAGCGCACCCAGGATCAGGGGTGATAATGCCGGAATCATCTTCATGATGGTCGATGTGTCGATGTTCATCTTGCTGCCCAGGGCCTGTGCAGCCTGCAATCCGCCATTGTCGCCAAGCAATCCCCCCAGGTTTGGGTCTACCTGTGAGGCATGGGCTTTGGAGGAAATCACGTCGTTCATGTGGTTGAGTACCGAGGGATCACCATACTTGTTCAGAATGTGATCTACCCTTGCATCTCCGCCATGGGTATCCTTTTGTTTCTTCAGACCCGCAAGGATCAGGGGAGCCAGTTGGGGAATCAGCTTCTGAACCGTTCCCTTGTCAACATTAAAGTTCTTCGACATCTGCTGGGTCACTTCCGGACCATAGCTTTTCAAAAATTCATCAATAAATCCAGCCATGAGAATGTGATTATTTTAAAATGCGTGAAAAATTTTAAAAGGATTTGTCCTAAAGTTAATAATGATATCGATAACACCAAAATAATTCTATGATAATAATGAACCTTTTGTTTTTAAAGAATTGGCTGTTAAAAGGGTTTAATCAACTTCTCAACGCTTCAACTTATCAACTTTTCAACCACTTCAATGGCTGTTGGCTATTGGCTGTTGGCTGTTGGCCAGAAAAATCTGCTAATTTGCCTTTAGATTTGTCAACATTAAATATAGGAGGAACTTTTTCTGAGGCTGTTGAATATCTTTGAATCAGTATTAACAAAACCGGGGGGAACTACGGTGAACTATT
>JAZBOS010000007.1 GCA_036351255.1 Bacteroides sp. | reverse complement strand
TGCCGGGCAAGGGGGATTTGGTCATTACCTGGATTGCACAGGAAAGGGGAAGGGAATGGTATAGGGATACCTTCATTGGAAAAACCTTTGAACCGGAAGATCTGGAAAATGAGGTCAGCAAAAACCTCCAGCGTTTGCTGAAGGTTGCTGGGGAAATAAACCCAGCCTTCCCGGGGCCAAATGCAGTATTCAGGATTACGACCAACACCGATTTTCCCCTTGAATGGGGGCTGGGCAGTAGTTCTACCCTGATTTCCAATCTTGCTTGGTGGGCTGGAATTGATCCCTTTGAATTGCTTTTTAACACTTCCGGAGGTTCCGGTTATGATATTGCCTGCGCCCGAAGCCAGAGCCCCTTGCTGTACCGCTTTAACGGCAAAGAACACAAACCTTCGGTATGCCAGGTGGACTTTAATCCTCCTTTTGTACAGAACCTCTGGTTCATTTATACCGGTAGAAAGCAAAGCAGCGCCAGAAGCATTGAAGGCATTGACCCGACAGCTTTTGATTCCCATACCCTGGAAAGGATTTCTGAACTGACGATGAAAATGGCGAGGGAAGAAGATCTCGAGCATTTTATGCGGATGATGACAGCCCACGAAACCGTTATTGCCCGTGCCATCAACCAGATGCCCCTTCAGGCTACACGCTTCTCCGATTTCCCGGGGGTGGTCAAATCGCTTGGAGCCTGGGGAGGCGATTTCTGCCTGGCTGCTTCACACCAAAGCGAAAGCCAAGTCAGGGCTTATTTCCTGGAGAAAAACTGCCTCGTGATCTTTGGCTTTCCTGAAATGATACTGCATAATTCATCCCGCAATGGAAAAGAAAATAATTGAACACCCCCAGGGCGAGGTTTCCTGGGAAAGCCCTGCCAATATTGCATTGGTGAAATACTGGGGAAAATTCACCGGGCAACTGCCTATGAACCCTTCTCTTAGTTTTACCCTCCGCGAAAGCGTGGTAAGGATCACGATGAAATATTCCCTGACGGATGATGCTCCGGCAGGTCTTCGCTCCTTTCGACTCAACGGGGAACCCAATCCAAAATTCCAGGACCGCATTGGGAAATACCTGGCGGCTATGCAAGCCCATTACCCTTTTCTCGAACAGGCTGTGATCGATATTGAAAGCCAGAGTACCTTCCCGCACTCGGCCGGCATAGCATCCTCGGCGGCTGCCTTCAGCGCGCTGGCCCTGGCCCTTGGCCAGATAGAAGTGGAACTGGCTGGTTATCACAACCCTGACGAATCCGCCTTCTTAAACAAGGCTTCTTTTGCGGCAAGGCTGGGAAGCGGCAGCGCTTGCCGATCGGTTTATGGCGGATTTACCGAATGGGGCAGGTCGGCTCATTTGCCGGGCTCTAATGATGATTTTGCCATAAAAATACCTGACGCGGACATTCATCCTGACTTCAGAAACCTCCACGATACCATCCTGATCGTGGATGACTCCGAAAAAAAGGTATCCAGCTCTGCCGGCCATGGCCTGATGGATGGACATGATTTTCGCGAAAGCAGGATCGTTCAGGCTGAAAAAAACCTGGGTGATTTACTGGCCGTGCTGAAAAATGGAGATCAGGAACGCTTTGCCGCCATCGTCGAAAATGAAGCCCTGACCCTTCACGGCCTAATGATGTCATCTCGTCCGGGATATATTCTTATGAAGCCCGGAACCATAGCCCTCATTGATAAAATTCGCGACTTTCGGGAAACACAAAATATTTATATTTGCTTTACATTAGACGCAGGTCCAAACATTCATTTGATTTATTCGGAAAAGGACGCTGCAAAGGTCAGACCTTTTATTCAGCAGGAGTTGCTTCCCTATTGCATAAACGGCCGTTGGATGGACGATGGAGTGGGTCACGGACCCCAACAGATTTAATTCCTTAACAATGCAGAACCCAGGCAGGGCCTTTTTCGGAAAGATCATGCTGTTTGGTGAATACAGTGTTATTTGCCAGGGAAGGGCACTTACGGTGCCCCTGAATTCTTTCAGAGCCATATGGAAGTTGCCCTCCAAAAGGTATTCGACGGAAGAGGCTGCACTGAATCAGGAATTGAAAGATTACCTGCTGACCCTGGTACGCAGGGAGGAAAACGAAGGAATCAATTTTGGGATCGATTTGAATGTCTTTGCCCTCGACTTGTTGAGAGGTCTTTTTCTCGATTCTGACATCCCCCGCGGTTATGGAGTAGGCAGTTCCGGTGCCTTGGTGGCCTCCGTATACGACAGGTATGCGCCCAATCCAATCCCCACGGTTCCCTTTCCTGGGTCAAAAGTGCTTAAAAAACTTCAGAAAACCCTGGCACTGCTCGAATCTCATTTTCATGGTACCAGCTCAGGACTAGACCCCCTGAGTTGTTATGTCGGGAGGCCGTTATTAATTGATCCCGACTTAGGCCCCAAAACCGTTACCTTGCCCTCAGCCTCTTTGCACGAACTGGGCGGCTTCTTTTTGGCCGACACCCATTTACAGCGCAGAACCGAAGGCCTCGTTAAAGCATTTTTGAGGGATTACCAGGATGCTGCATTCCACAGTATGATCCACGACATGTATATCCCAGTGGTGGACTTTTGCATCGATGCCCTCCTTGAGGGCCATCCTGATGAACTGCTGCGCGGTTTCAGGCAGCTTTCTTCCATGCAGTTGCACCATTTTCGGCCCATGATTCCAAGGGGTTTTGAGGAGATGTGGGAGGAAGGTCTGGAGACAGGCCAGTTCTACCTGAAACTTTGCGGCGCCGGAGGGGGTGGATTTCTGCTGGGGTATACCGAGAATTTTTACAAAACCAGGAAAATTTTTAAACAAGCCGGGATCAGTTTGATGCCCATTTCATTACCCGTTTAAACCCTTCAAATGAACATAAAACAAAACCAGAGATGATGAGAAAAACCTTGACTTTTGCCACCCTGGTGTTGCTCACCCTCCCGTTATTCGCCCAATTCTCGCTTTCGGGTGATATTTTTGTACGACCTGAATTCCGTCACGGATATGGCAGGCAACCAAACCCGGACGAAGACCCGGCTGCCTTCGTTAATCAGCGCACCCGGATTGTCCTCGACTTTAAAAAGGAAAAAATCACCACCAAAGTTTCCATTCAGGATGCCCGCGTCTGGGGCCAGCAAATGATGCGAACCCAGGTGCCTTCACTTGACCTGCATGAGGCCTGGGTGAACGTGGCCTTGACCGACAGTTTCTCCATTAAGGCAGGACGGCAAGAGTTGAGATACGATAACATGCGCTTCTTCGCCCACAATGACTGGCTGCCATGGGCTAACAAACACGACGCGCTTCTCCTGCGCTTGATGACGAAGGCCGGGGAACTGCACCTGGTCAGCGCATTCAACCAGGCTGCCAACCCCTTCTTTGGAACGGATTATCCTCTTAATCACTATAAAACCCTGAATTTTTTCTGGTTTAATACCGACCTAAGCCCTAACCTCAATATGTCACTCATGGGGATGGCCGATGGCTATCAGGATGGATTTTCGGGTGACCTGAATCTTAGGGGAACGTGGCATACCTTCTTTACGGCTAAGTTTAACAAACTTTCCTTTACCCTGAATCCCGCCATCCAGCATGGCGTCAACCCTGCAGGACAAAAAGTGGCTGCCTGGTATTTGATGGCAGAAGCCAGAATGGCTTTCAGTGAAACCATTGCTTCTCAACTGGGGTTTGAAGTATTTTCGGGCAACGATGCAGAAAACCCCGACGAAAAATCCAGGGCGTTTGATGTGCCATACAGCGCCGGACACGCCCGGCTGGGGTTTATGGATTACTTTACCCTGGCCATCCCTGCCCAGACCAAAGGGGCCGGACTGTTCAGTTCTTACCTTCGAAACAACATCCGCTTATCCCCAAAGTCCAGGCTCAATGCCGATCTTCATGCGTTCTTTCTGCAAAACAACTACATCTTCGAGAACGAGACCATCGATAAATACCTGGGAACCGAACTTGACCTGACCTATAATTTCAGTCTTAATGATATGACCCAAATTGTTGCTGGCTATTCGGTGATGCTGGGAAGCCCGTCCATGGATATCATCAAGGGGGGAAGCCATGAAGAATTTGCCCATTGGGCATATCTGATGCTCCGCATCCGTCCCAAATTCCTGTAATAGTCTTATGGTGGGAAAAATAAAAATCCTTGTTGTCCGCTTCAGTTCCATTGGCGATATTGTGCTTACCACCCCCGTGGTCCGGGCATTGAAGAATACGCCTGGCCTGGATGCTGAGGTTCATTTTGCCACCAAAAAGGCTTTTGCTGGGGTTGTAATGGCCAATCCCCATATCGATAAGGTTCATTTGCTGGAAGATAGCCTGGGTGCGATGATAAGCGATCTGAAAAAAGAAAGATTCGATTACATCATCGACTTGCACCACAACCTGCGTTCAACATGGTTGAAGCTCAGACTGATGAGGCCGTCACGGGCTTTCAATAAACTGAATGTTCAGAAGTGGCTACTCACCCGCCTTAAGATCAATCGCCTGCCCGATGTGCATATTGTCGATCGCTACCTCGAGGCAGGTCGGCGTTTTCATTTGAAAAACGACTACCAGGGCCTGGATTATTATATCCCGGAAGAGGAAGCCATTTGGCCCGATGCCCTGCCTGAGACCTTCCGGAAAGGTTATGCCGGCTTTGTGATTGGGGGTATGCACGCCACCAAGCGTCTGCCCAACCAGAAGATCATCGACATTTGCAGGAGGCTGAAGAAACCCCTGATATTGCTGGGCGGCCCTGAAGACGCAAAGAATGGGCGCATCATATCTGCAGCTTGCGGGGACCTGGTGTTCAACGGCTGCGGTCAGTTTTCACTCAACACCTCCGCATTCCTGGTGCAGCAGGCCAGGGTCGTTCTTACCCACGACACCGGACTGATGCACATCGCCGCTGCTTTTCAGAAACCCATCATCTCAATATGGGGAAATACCATTCCCGAATTCGGCATGTATCCCTATATGCCGCAGCATCCTGAAAGGTCTGTAATTGTGGAGGTCGAAGGCTTGCCTTGCCGCCCCTGCGACAAGATCGGCTATGACAAATGCCCTAAGGGCCATTTCGATTGTATGGAAAAGATCAGCCATGAAAAAGTGGCCGATGCTGCATTGAAGTTCTTCTAATACCCTCCATTGAGGAAAGGGTTATGCTTACGCTCCGCACCGATAGTGGTGGAAGGCCCGTGGCCCGGATAGACCTTCACTTCTTCGGGCAACGAAAGCAATTTGTCCCTGATGGATCGGATCAGTAAGTCAAAATCGCCTGTGGGCAGGTCCGTACGTCCTATGCTTTGATGAAACAGGACATCCCCCGCAATAACAAAGCCCTCCTCTTCATGATAGAAACAAAGGCTCCCGGCAGCGTGTCCGGGGGTGTGCAGCGCTTTCAGCTTTTGCTTGCCAAAGCCAATCTCCTGCCCGTCTTCAAGAAAATGCTCGGGTAGTATCGGCTCTTCCACATCAAAGCCAAAAGTCTTGCCATAGCTCTGGCTGTTGGTCAGAAATGGCAGGCTGTCTCGATGGGTCAGGGGCTTTAATCCGTAAGTCTTACCCGTGAAGTTGTTTCCCAGAATATGGTCAATATGGCAATGGGTATACAGGATTGCAACGGGTTTTAACTGTTCCTTTTCAATAAAGCCAGCCATTTGTTCCTCTTCATGGGATTCATAACAGGCCGGGTCAATGATCACGCATTCGCGTGTTTCATCCCAAAGAACATAAGTATTTACCTGAAACGGATTAAAGGTTAGTATTTTAACTTGTGACATAATCTTTAATTTTTATTCGCTGAAACTACCATAGGATCCTTTATTCATTATCATTCAAAATTAACAAATAAACCCAGCCTTTTTTTAATGAATGAACAGTTCTTGCCAGTGTGTTTTTGAGTTTAAACAGCTGTTTGTGAAAATTTACCTCAAACATCTTATGAATAAATAAAATATTGGAATATATTTACATTAAGAAAGTGTTTTTTTTGATTGGTTTTTTTGTAACCTATAAATTGGAAAATATGAAAACAACTACAAGGTTGACACTTGCCATTTGCATGTTTTTATTTGCAAACCAATTATTTGGACAGCAAGAAGGAGGGCAAAAATACCAGGTTCAAACACGGGATGGAAATGAATTTGTGGGCTTAATCGTATTTGAAGATGAGGATGAAATCCGGCTTTTAACAGAAGCTTTCGGAGAAATCCGGGTTTTAAGAAGCAATATTTTAAGGGTTAGAAAAATTGAAGAGGACAACATACGTGAAGGCCTCCTTTGGCCCGACAACCCCCAGTCAACCCGATATTTTTGGGCTCCGAATGGTTATGGTCTTGAAAAGGGAGAGTCTTATTATCAGAACATCCTGGTCCTTTACAATCAGGCTACTTTTGGTTTGACCAACAATTTTTCGCTTAGCGCGGGAATGATTCCGCTGTTTTTGTTCAGGGCGGGCATTACCCCCGTATGGGTAGTTCCAAAGTTCTCAATTCCATTGGAGAAGGATAAGATCAACTTAGGCGCTGGGGCATTTGTCGGTGCTCTTTTAGGCGAGCAGCAGTCCTTCGGCATATTGTTTGGGGCATTGACTTTGGGAAGCCGGGATAAAAACATTAGTTTCTCAATGGGCTGGGGTTATGCAGGAAGTGATTGGGCCAACGCCCCCTTAATCAATGTGGGCGTTCTGTTAAGGGCAGGACCCAAAGGATACTTCATCAGTGAAAACTATTTCATCCCCTTGGGAGGCTCAACGGGAGTCATTTTATCAGCAGGGGGTAGAAGCATTATCAGGAATGTCGGGCTGGATTATGGCTTGTTTGTCCCCATTGCGGATGGTGAAATTTTTGGTATTCCTTTTCTTGGGGTTTCCATCCCTTTTGGAAAAAAAGATAAGGTAAATTGATTGGGACCTTTCTCTAACACCGCTTTTGTGAAACACACGACCTTGGACGAATGGATAGATCTTGAAAAATCTTAAATTTGTTGATCAATTTAAGAAAATGGAAATCAGGGACCTCATACAAAACCTTTCAGCTGAATACCTTCCGGGGATAATCGAAACCCGCAGGCACCTGCACGCCCAGCCGGAACTGTCGAAAAAAGAGTTTAAAACGGCCGCATTCATTGCATCCCAACTGGAGCAAATTGGAATTCCCTTTAAACAAGGAGTGGCCGGCACTGGCCTGGTGGCCCTGATCGAAGGAAAGAATCCCGGCAAAAAGATGATCGCCCTGCGAGCAGACATGGATGCCCTGCCCATACAGGAAGAGAACAAGGTGGATTATACTTCCCGGAACCCCGGCATTATGCACGCCTGTGGCCACGACGTCCACATGGCCTCCCTGCTTGGGGCTGCCAGGATCCTCCACACCCTGAAGGCGAAGTTTGAGGGCAGCATCCGCCTGATCTTTCAGCCCTCCGAGGAGAATTACCCGGGAGGTGCCAGCCTGATGATCAAAGAGGGTGTCCTCGAGAATCCCCGCCCCGCCGCCATCTTCGGACAGCACGTTTTCCCCGGTCTGGAAGCCGGCAAGGTGGGCATCCGTAGCGGGAAATATATGGCCTCAACCGATGAGATATACCTGACTGTCAAGGGAAAGGGTGGCCATGGCGGAATGCCCCATACCGTGATCGACCCTGTGCTGATAGCCTCCCACATCGTCGTGGCCCTGCAGCAGATCGTAAGCAGGCGCAACAAGCCTTCCGTGCCCACAGTGCTTTCCTTTGGACGTATCATTGGTGAAGGCCGCACAAATATCATTCCTGCTGAAGTGAAACTGGAAGGGACCATTCGTACCTTTGATGAAACCTGGCGAAAACAGGCCCATCAGCTTATTCATGATATTGCCGAAGGCACCGCAGAGGCCATGGGCGGCGAATGCGAGGTCTTTATAGATCCGGGCTATCCTTTCCTGGCCAACGATGAACAGCTGGCTGACAACTTCAGGGCCTGGGCCGGCGATTACCTTGGAAAGGAAAACATTGAAGAATTGGAACTGGCAATGACAGCGGAGGACTTCGCCTGGTATTCACAGATCCTTCCTGCCTGCTTCTATCGCCTGGGCGTGCGCAACGAAGCCGAAGGCCTGGTGTCGAACCTGCACACCTCAACCTTCAATATTGATGAGGAAGCCCTGCGAACCGGGGCCGGGCTGATGGCCTTTGTGGCGATAAAACAATTGGAAGAATAAAGCCTGCTGATTACCATCCTCTCTTTGGTACCCATACCTCAACATCGATCCGGCTTACCGGAAGGGGCTTATTGCCCCTGAGCCAGAAATAGATCCTGACCTGGTCGGTTTTGTTTCTTGGCTCTGGGGTCAGATAGAGGCGCTCCAGCGTGTTCCACTGCCCGGGCGTGATCTCGTGCGGGTAATGCTCGTAGTCCTTCCCACGGTACTTGTAATTGCCTCCCTCGTGGTCGAAGGTGATGATGAGGCTGAAGGGGTTTTCAGCGGGGGCATCCTCCACAAACACCTCTCCGCGTACCTTCAGGAAGGCGTGGTCGGCCATCGTCAGCTTGTTGAAGGGAATCTCCAGGGCTGTAGTGAAGGGGGTTTCCGGCCTCAGGATCATGACCTCCCTGCTTCCAGCCACCCCAGAATCTGCTGCCGGGCGCCAGACATCTTCATCGAATACCATTTCAAAACTGCGGTACAGGTAATAGTCCTCCGGATTTTTCAATACGTCATCCCCGCCAAGGGAACGCTCCACCATCAGCAGGCTTTTGATCTCTTCCGTTGGAGGCGTCACCCGGCCAAATACAGCCATATAGTAAGGCTTGGTCATGGAATCGGGATGCAGGATCTTGCTGAAATACTGCCAGGTCTGAAACAGGTTGAGTACCACGAAAAAACCTGCCAATATCCAGAAAAACTTTCTCCAAAACCTGGTCTGGTCTTTCAGGCCAATGAAAAAATAGCCCAGCGGGAAAGCCATCATCGCATAGGACTGCACCATGGCGCGGTGACCGAACGATCCGGCATACCACCAGGTGGTCCACGAACTGACCAAGTAAAGATTAAGGACGGCAAAGATCACAAGGGGGTAAAACAGCTCGCGCCGCTTTTCATACAGGTTTTTAAAGCCGTATATGGCCAGGGCCATCATGGGCGTATAGATCAGCCAGCCCTTGCGGAAACTCACCAGGACGTCCCAGGTGTAAGGGCTCAGCAGGTCGAGGCCCTCGCCCGGGTTATCGTACGAATAATAGAGAAAGCTCCCGGTGAATATTTTCCAGTAAAGCAACTGGGGAATGGCAGGCAGGATCATACATCCGGCAATGATGAGGATCTTGCTGAAATGATCGCGAATCAACCGGGCCTTCTCCTTTAAACTTTTCCAG
>JAZBOS010000006.1 GCA_036351255.1 Bacteroides sp. | reverse complement strand
ATCATCTCCAATGCCGTCTTTGAAAAAGAGTTTACTGCAGACCAGTTCAGGACAGAAAATCCCATCTCACCGCCTTTCTACATTTACGGCGCGGCCCGAATTGGCGACAATTTCACCATCGGAGTGGGTGCCTATACGCCCTATGGAAGCACTGCCAAGTGGGAAGCCACCAATGATGATGGTTTAATCTGGGCGGGCAGGTACCTCATTCAGGAAATATCATTCTCAGCTATTTTTATCCAGCCAACCATTGCTTATAAGTTTTTTGACAAATTCAGCATTGGAGCCGGTCTGATCTATGCCATTGGAAATGTGGAGTTGCAGAAGTCATTGCCTTACAATGAAAATTCAAGCGTTAAACTGGAAGGATCAACCAATAATATCGGATATAACTTAGGTTTCAGTTTTGTGCCAAACGAGAAATGGAGCTTTGGCATAGATTACCGTTCCGAGATGAAAATGAAAGTTGAAGATGGTGATGCTGCCTTCACTGTTCCGCCATCCCTTCAAACCACCATCTCCTCCGAAAACAAATTCAGTGCAGAACTGCCATTGCCGGCAAACCTTGATTTTGGATTTGCATTCCAGGCTACCGAAGAATGGCTGTTTGCCCTTGAATTCAATTATGTATTCTGGGGTGTGTACGAATCCCTGGATTTTACTTTCGAAGAAAACGGGGATTTACTCGACTCATCCAATCCAAGAGAGTATAAAAACACGCTGATCACCAGGGCTGGTGCACAATGGTCTGTTACAGACAAGCTGGATTTAAGGGCCGGGTTTTACTATGACCCCACCCCTACCGATGAAAATTACTTCAATCCGGAAACAGTCAGCCTGAATACTGCGGCATGGACTGCAGGATTATCCTTCAGGCCAATTGAGATGATGAGCATTGATATTTCTTTCGCTCAATTGTTCGGCATGAAGGCAAAGAAGAGCTATACCCCCGAAAACTTCTCAGGCACATACAAGGTAATCACCAATATTCCCGGAATCGGTGTAAGCTTTAATTTTTAACCTAAATCCATCAAGACATGAAATATAAGATAATCATATACCTTTCAATTCTTGCCATTATTGGGGCATGCAAACCAGAGGTGGAGGAATTTGAAACCTCCAGCGGCACAGCCGACTTTACACGATTTGTTTCGACCGGAGATTCTTATGCATCCGGGTTTGCCGATGGTGCCATCTACAAGGCTGCACAGGAAAACTCCTATGCAAATATTTTAGCATCAAAGCTTGCCACTGTGGGTGGCAGCGAGTTCAGGCAACCTGTCCTGGTATCTGAGAACGACAGGGGGGTTGGCTTTCAGCCCACGGCACAAGGGCTTTTCTTTACATCGAAATATGTTTTGGGATACAGGACGGATTGCCTTGGCGGAACTTCACTGGGACCGGTGCTTGCCGATCCCGCAGCGAGCCAACAGGAACTGCAGGCGGAACTGCTTCAACCAGTGCAGGGCCCATTTAACAATACCGGGGTACCCGGCACCAAGATCGGTGCTGTGCTTTTTCCCGGTTACGCGTCCCTCAATCCTTATTTTGGACGTTTTGCGCCTAATCAGATGGCATCCATGCTTGAAGCAACCCTGCAGGTTAACCCAACTTTCTATGCGCTGTGGATTGGCAACTACGATGTTATGGGGTATGCTATCTCCGGAGGCGAAGGAGATGTGATCACCGAACTGGGAACATTTAATAACTCGCTTAATGCCATCCTGGACGGTTTGTCTTCCTCAGGGGCGGCGGGTGCTGTTGCAAATATTCCTTCTTTTAAAGATATTCCTTTTTTCACCACCGTTCCCATCAACAGCCTGCAACTGACCCAGGAACTTGCCGACCAGCTTAACCTGGGATATGCGGCCTATAACCAGGGCGCAGCCCAGATAGGCGTGCCGGAAATCAATTTCCAGGCAGGTTACAATTACTGGGTCATCCAGGATACCAGTTTCCCTTATAACATGCTGGGCAGCCTCAGGCAAATCAGGGATGGGGAATACCTCCTTATGTCCGTGCCACAGGATTCACTTAAGTGTGCCTACTGGGGATCCCAGGTACCTATTCCGGGGAGGTATACGCTTATAGCACCCGAAGTGGAAAAAATAAGCAGTGCTACAAATGCCTTCAACATTGCAATATCAGACGCGGTTGACGGTAGAAATGCAACACTCGTTGATATTAATATGGCCTTTGACATGCTTGGCAGAACAGGGTTCACCATTGATGGAATAACCCTTACCAATGAATTTGTCTCAGGCAATGTCTTTTCCCTTGATGGATTGCATTTGACCGGACAGGGAAATGCCTTTGTCGCACGATTATTCATTGAGAAAATCAATGACTT
>JAZBOS010000005.1 GCA_036351255.1 Bacteroides sp. | reverse complement strand
CCCTGTCCGTTCCGATCCCCAATGTAAAGAGCCCTGAGGGACTGGTAACAACCTGGTGCAGTTCTTCCCAGATCAAAGCCTGGTTGCGGTCAAGGTTGATGATTCCCACTTCCACGGTCAGTTCCCGGCCGGCCAGGATGGTGCCGTCCGCATCCCTCGCCACGCCCTGGTAATTCATGCCTGTCCCGGGCTGCGCATTCAGGGTAATGGTCATGAACACTGCCAGGAGGATTGCAAATTGCTGTACGTATTTGCTTCTTTTCATAGTTATCAGGTTTTATTACCTGACCAATTTACAAAGAAAAAGGTTGTAAATAAAGCAAAGCATGATCCAGGGAGGGCGTTTAGTATTTCAAATACCTGCACGAACTGCAGCGATTTTTTTCCTGAATCATTTGGCGAAACAAGTGGAATGGTATATTTTCGATCACCGGTTTTGAACAAAAGTTCCTATTCTGCATTAATACCAATGTTTATCTTTCATTCATGATTAATTGAATGAAAGATAACAGACAGCACAACCAGTGATCCATGGCAGGCAAGATAAAAGAAGAGAACATTATTGACAGGCTGATCATTACGCCTTTTCAGAAATTTGCAAGAATCGAGGGATTGGGAGGCATTTTGCTTTTCGGGGCAACCGTTATCGCCATTTTCTGGGCAAATTCACCCTGGGGAGATATCTATCAATCCATATGGGAATACAGGATCGGAGTGGATGCCGATACCTTTGAACTCACCAAGCCCTCCATGCTGTGGGTAAATGATGCGCTCATGGCCGTGTTTTTTTTCCTGATCGGACTTGAGATTAAACGGGAACTGCTGATTGGTGAACTGAATAGTCCGCGCAAAGCCGCCCTGCCGCTTTTTGCAGCCATGGGAGGGATGATTGTTCCTGTTTCTCTTTATTTTATTCTGAATGACAATCCTGCCAGTGCTTCGGGATGGGGGATTCCCATGGCCACAGATATTGCCTTCTCTCTTGCCATCATCAATGCATTGGGTAAACGCGTTCCTGTGGCCCTGAAAGTGTTCCTGACCGCCTTTGCTATCGTGGATGACATTGGTGCCGTGCTGGTCATTGCCATTTTTTACAGTGAAGAGATCAAGTATGTGCTTATATTGCTCGCATTTCTCCCGATGATCCTGCTGGGTATCCTGGGGTACCTCGGGTTTTATTCAAAGTACCTCTGGATTGCACTGGGTGTAGTTGTCTGGCTCCTGTTTCTTAAGGCAGGTATCCATCCCACAATTGCCGGGGTAATGCTGGCTTTCACCGTGCCGATCAGGCGCCAGGTGAATGTAAAAACCTACACCGACCAGATGCACAAACTGATTCATAATATTGAAACCACCGCAAATGTTGACAAGACCATTCTGAGTGACAAGCAGATCCAATACCTGGACGATCTCGAGGAATGGACCGTGAAGGTGCAATCTCCACTCCAGCACCTTGAGCACAAGCTTCACTACTGGGTGGCCTTTTTTATCATGCCGCTGTTCGCCCTTGCCAATGCCGGTGTGGTGTTTGATGTTGGATTGGGGATCGACTGGCAACTGGTGCTGGTCATTGCTGTTTCACTGTTCCTGGGCAAGTTTATCGGCATACCGCTCTTTACCTACATCGGTTTACGCCTGAAGCTCACGGAGTTGCCCAACAGTATGACCTTTTCAAACGTATTCGGTGCGGCCCTGCTTGCCGGTGTGGGCTTTACGATGTCCATCTTTATTTCCAACCTTGCATTCACCGATGACCCTGTCCTGACGAATTCCTCGAAGATCGGCATCCTGATTGGTTCGCTTGTATCCGGTCTCACAGGATATATCCTGATGCGGTATACCTGTAAGCTGACCCGGTCCCCTGAAGGTTATGCGCCGGTTGATCCAGTTGACGGACAAAAAAAGGTGCAGAATTGTTAAGAAAATGCTAATAATCAGGAAAAAAAGCGAAATTCTTTTAAAAATCCGGGGTTAGTGTTTCTTTGAATCGTATCTTTGTATAGTTTTGTGAGTTCACTATTGAACTCTTGTATTAATTTATTTATTTTTTCTTATGAACATTTTTTGTGCAAAATTGAATTATGACACACAGGAAGAGGATCTCAGATCCGCTTTCGAAGCGTATGGAGAAGTCAGCTCTGTAAAGATTATTATGGACAAATTCTCTGG
>JAZBOS010000004.1 GCA_036351255.1 Bacteroides sp. | reverse complement strand
GAAAACACGGCAACAAAGGCGATGAAGCCGCCGTCACTGCCATCAGAATGGTGGACCTGAAAAACAGGCTGGGCGCCTGAAAACAATCATGAACCCCAGGGACCTCCGCATCGTTTTTATGGGCACGCCTGCCATTGCTGCCTTCATCCTCGAAGCAATACTCGGGGAAGGCTACCAGGTGGTGGGAGTGGTTACCGCCCCTGACAAACCCGCCGGACGTGGTCTCAAGATTCATTATTCTGATGTGAAAGTGGCTGCCTTGAAATGGGACTTACCCATCCAGCAGCCCACCAGTCTGAAATCCCCCGAATTTCAGGAAGCTCTTCAGGGATGGAAACCCGATGTGCAGGTGGTGGTAGCCTTCCGCATGCTCCCCGAAAGCGTCTGGGCTTTGCCCCCAATGGGCACCTTCAATATGCACGCCTCCCTCCTCCCGCAATACCGCGGCGCCGCACCTATCAACTGGGCCATTATCAACGGCGAAACCGAAACCGGCGTAACCACCTTTCTGCTCGATCGTGAGATCGACACCGGCAAAATCCTTTTCAGGGAAAAAATACCTGTCGGGGAAAACGAAACCGCAGGACAACTCCACGACCGTATCCAGGAAGCAGGTGCCGCCATCGTAATGAAAACCCTCGATGCCCTGGCCTCCGGCAAAGCAAAACCCCTGGATCAGGAAGGCCTCATCACCAATTCCGTCGAGCTAAAAAAGGCCCCAAAGATATTTAAGGAAGACTGCCAGATCGACTGGAACCAACCCTGCCAGCAGGTGGTCAACCTCATTCACGGCCTGAGCCCTTATCCGGGCGCCTTTACCACCATATCCCACGAAGGGCAGCAAACCACCCTGAAAATATTCGAGGCCCGGGCAAAACAAGTGCCCCACGCCAAAACGCCAGGCACCCTTTTCTCTGATGGCAAGTCCAACCTGATGTTTGCCACCCCCGATGGCCTGGTTTTGGTCAACAGCCTCCAGATGGCAGGGAAAAAGCGCATGAACACCTCTGATTTCCTCCGGGGTTTCCGGGCCGAAAACCTCAGAAGTTTCCCCCAATAGCGCCAAAATCCCTGTTAAATCTGCTATTCTGGCCATTTTTAGGCCATAGTTATTAACAAAATCGCTGATTTTTCAACAAAATAGCGAGATTTCCCGCGTCAGGCTTGCATTTTCTTATAAATGGCCTATATTTGCAATGATTAATGGAAGCAACCAATTACTCGTGTAACTAAAACTTTCAAAAAAATGAACAAAGCAGAATTGATCGATGCTATTGCATCAGGAGCAGGTTTAACCAAAGCCGACGCAAAAAAATCACTCGACGCCTTCATCGGTGCCACCACCAAAGCCTTGAAAAAAGGTGACCGTGTTGCCCTCGTTGGTTTCGGTTCATTCTCTGTTTCAAAAAGAGAAGCTCGCAAGGGCCGCAACCCCCAGTCTGGCAAGGAAATTACCATCCCCGCCAAAAAAGTGGTAAAATTCAAAGCTGGTGCTGATTTAGCTAAGATTGTTAAGTAAGCCTGAAAATCAAGCTTCGATAAGCCCCGGAAGTTCCGGGGCTTTTTTTATTTTTGTCTGGAGCTTTTCCTTCACCTTCATAAATACCACGGTCATGAGCGAAAAAGATGCCCTCCGGGGGTTTAACCCCAATGGGACCGGCAACACGTCAAACAATATCTTCAGCCTGCCTTTCACCCCTGAAAGTGCCCGTGTGGTATTCATCCCCATGCCCTGGGATGTCACAGTTTCAAACTTTGAAGGCACCTCCTTGGGGCCGGAAAAGGTGTTCGAATCCTCCTTCCAGATTGACCTGTTCGATCCCTTTGTCCCCAATGCCTGGCAAGAGGGAATGGCCATGGAGGACATCGACCCAGCCATGGTCAGCCGTAACCAGCAACTTCGAAAAAGAGCAAGCCATTACATCAGCTTCCTCGAACTGGGAGGTGACCCCGATGAGCACAATGATATGCAGGAGATCATTCGCGAGGTGAACGATGCCAGTGAAGCCCTGAGCCTCGAACTCGAGCAGAAGTCGTTGATGTACCTTGAGCAGGAAAAAATCCCTGTGGTGGTAGGCGGCGAGCACAGTGTGCCCCTCGGCCTCATCCGCGCCCTGGCCCGCAAACGCCCCGGCTTTGGCATCCTCCAGATCGACGCCCACGCCGACCTCCGCAATGCCTACCAGGGATTTATTCAGTCGCACGCCTCCATCATGTACAACGCTTTGCAAACCAAAGGCGTCGGGAAACTGGTCCAGGTAGGCATCCGCGAGATCTGCCCCGAAGAGGTGCAGGTCATCAGCCAAAACCCCGCCAGGATACGCACTTATTTCGACCGTGACCTCCATAACCGCCTGTTTGAAGGCGACAGCTGGTCAGAGATTTGCCACGAAATCGTCGAAAAGCTACCCGACGAAGTATATGTAAGCTTTGATGTCGATGGCCTCGACCCCTCCCTCTGCCCCGGCACTGGCACACCCCTGCCCGGGGGCTTGTCGTTTAATCAGGCCAATTTCCTGCTCGAAACCATCGTGACCCAGGGAAAAAAGATCATTGGCGCCGACCTGGTGGAAACCGGACCAAGCGAAATGGATGGCATCGTCTCAAGCCGCCTTCTCTTCCGCCTCGCTGGGATGATCATCAAAAGCAATGCTGAGAACCATTAATTAATCCCTATGGACCCCTCGACCCAAAAGCTGTTGATCGAGTTCCTCAGTGGCTTTATGACCCCTACCCGCCGCGAGCGCATCCTCCAGGTGCTCTCGCAACGCACCCGTTATCTGACTGTGGTCCTCGAAGATATTTATCAATCGCACAACGCCAATGCCGTGCTTCGCTCCTGCGAATGTTTCGGCATCCAGGATGTCCACATCATCGAAAACCGCAATGAATACGAGGTAAACCCCGATGTGTCAATGGGTTCTACCAAATGGCTCGACCTGCAACGATACAACCAGCTGGGAAACAACACCCGAGCCTGTCTCGAAAACCTGAGATCCAAAGGCTACACCCTTGTGGCCACTTCCCCCCACGAAAACAAATACAGCCCAGCCACCCTGCCCCTCGACAAGCCTGTGGCCCTCCTGTTCGGTACAGAGCTCGAAGGCCTCACAGCCGAAGCCATAGATATGGCAGACACCTTTCTGTGCATCCCCATGGCCGGCTTCACCGAAAGCTTCAACATCTCCGTCTCGGCAGCCATTTGCCTCTACGAACTCAGCTCCCGCATTCGCAGCAGCCAGTTTCCCTGGGCACTCCCCGAAGCTGAGCGCGACGCCCTCCACCTCCAGTGGGTTAAAGCTTCGGTGAAGAGCGCCGACTTCCTTATTGAACGATTTCTGGAAAATCATCAGGCAAATCTTTGACTTTCCCGCCCGAAATGATTACTTTTAAAGCATGAATCATTGTTTAACCTAAAAAAATAAGGCTATGGGAAAAGGAGATCAAAAAACCCGCCGCGGAAAACTTTTTAGAGGAACCTATGGTAAAACAAGGCCCCGCAACACCAGCAAACCACCTGTTGCCCCTCCCCCTCCAGCAGCCCCAAAAAAGAGAACAACCAAGAAATAGGACATTCCCTATTTATTGGTTCACAAAATGAAAAAGGGACAAGTTTCGGCTTGTCCCTTTTTCATTTCCATTGCCTTTCCTTTCATCAGGAAGGACCAAAGGACCGCCCTGCCATGCTCGCACCAGGTTCGTTCCAAGCTCGTAGTTTATACGGTTTAAACCGTATAAACTACGAGCTTGGTATGGAGCAGGTACTTTACTGCTCACTGCCGGGAAAATTCAAACTATGCCAAATCAATGGCTGGACCATCAAAACAAATGGACAAGGGAGCGAATCTTCCCGGCAGGAGGAAAAAATTAAGTGAAACAGAAAGAATCCGGTCAAAGCAGGCCAGGCGATTTCAGGATTATAATCCCATCACCAGGTCTCTGAAGGTGTCGCCTCTGTGCTCAAAGTTCCGAAAGGCGTCGTAGCTGGCGGCGGCGGGCGAAAGGAGGCAGATGCCCGCGGCCGGGGTATGCTCAACGGCCATTTCAAAGCCCTCACGGAAGCTTTTGGGGAAGAAACATTGCTTTTTCTGAATACCGGGAAAGTCTTTCCCTTCATGGTACATACGCTGCCCTGCTGCGCCCAGGAAAACCAGGGTCTGCACCTTAGAATCGGCAAGAAAATGCATCAGGGCCTGGTATTCCACCCCGCGATCAAAGCCTCCCAGGATCAGGGTGTCGGTATCAGGAAAAGTTTTTATGGCTTCCATGGTCGACTCGGGTATGGTTGAGATGGAGTCGTTGTAAAAGGAAATGCCTTGCTTGAAACCCACAAACTCAAGCCGGTGGGGAAGTCCAGAGAAACTGGCAACGGCGCGGGTGATCTTCAGCGGGGCAACATTCAGCAGGAATGCCGCAGCCCCTGCAGCCGCAATATTGAACAAGTTGTGATCGCCGGGCAATTTACGAACCCGGCAGATGTCGCGGATGCGTGACTCCTGCCCGTCATGGGTCAGTACCAGGCTTCCCTTATCGCAAAAGACCCGGTTGGGATGTCCCAGGGCATTTCCCAATAACCAATGCTGCGAGACCAGTTCGAGTTCGTTCACCAGGTCAACCACCACCTCGTTGAAGGGATTATAGATAAAAATGTCTTCAGCCGATTGCCAGCGGGCAATGTTCATTTTAGCCAGCTGGTAATCGCGGTAGCTTTTGTAATGGTCAAGGTGCTCCTGAAAGATATTAAGCAGAATGGCCATATGGGGCGAAACTTTGCAGTGTTCAAGCTGGTGGCTGCTCATCTCGAACACCACAACTGTTTCATCGGTGATCTCATCGATAAAATCGAGGGGCGGAGTCCCGATATTCCCAGCCAATAGGGCGGGTCTTCCAGCGGTTTTCAGGATATGGTAAAGCAAGCTCGAAGTGGTGCTTTTCCCTTTGGTACCCGTGATTCCCACGACCTGGTTCCCAAAAAGCTTCAGGAAAAGTTCGGTTTGCGACACAACTTTTTCACGATTGGCTTCGTCTTCAATCACCCGGAAAGGAATGCCAGGGGTTTTGATGATAAGATCGGCGCCTTTTATACCTTCGAGGTAATGAGCCCCAAAAAACAAGCTTGTATTCGGGTCATCCTGCCATTTGGTCAGGTTTTCGGAAGCGGGTTCCAAACGGTCGCATACCAAAAGCGGAAAATCAGGCAGGGCTTTCCGAATGGCCTTGTATGTAGACTGCCCCTCCCGGGCAAAACCCAGGATGGCTACCTTCTTGTCGCTGAAAAAGTTCTGAAACAGTTTCTTATTCAAAGGGTTCGGAGTTTGGGGTTAGGGGTTAAAGTTTAAAAGTTTAAGGTTCAAGGTTCAAGGCTGCCTGCTGAAGGGTGGGTTAAACATTAAACCTTGAATTTCACCTGCCTATTTTCGAAAGCGCATCCTTCAGCAATTTCACAAAAGGCACTTCCAGGGCGTGTGGGCTATGAAATCCCGTAAGGAAATCTTCCAGGCCTTTCAAACTCGACTCCCCGGGTTGATGTTCCCCGAAATGTTTAAGCAAGACAGGTAAATCCTCTCCCTGACGCTTGCGAATACTTCTATGAAGGGCGGCATTGACTTCATTTATGGTCCCAACACACTCAAAGGGTTTGTTTTCGGCCACACCAATAAGCTGATCAAGCATGGGGGCCAGGCTTGCCTTTTCAAACAGGTTTTCACCAAAGATGCCCAGCAACTGCTCCTGCGGAAGAAAGGGGTCGAGCATGGTCCAGGTAAACAGGCACTTAGAGCAATTGCAGCACCAGGAATCGGTCTTGCTGCCTGCATTGCAGCTTTTAAACACTCCGTGGTATTTTGGGAAACGGGCAAACAGGGCTCCTATCTGCAATTCGTTAAGGGGCCTCAGAAAACTGAAATAATGAATGCCCTCCAGAAAATGTTCCAAGAGGTAATCTCTAAAGTCCTGTTCAAATTCAAATGATTTTGAATACTGATGGTTGATTTTCGTTCCCGGGATGCTTGGCTCATTTGCGCTTGACTCGTTGGAAAGGGCAATGTATTTTTTTCCCGTAAGGGCGGCCGCCATGGTGGTCAAAAAAGCGAGTAAGGCCGAAAAGGGCGTATGACCATTGAGAAAGCCCTGGGTATTAAGTTCAAGGAGCAAGGGATCGAGGGTACGCTTAATTTCGAGGCTGTCGTCCAAACCATAGCCTCCGGCTTCGAGCACTTGCCGGGTGGCTCCGCGGTGGTTCATCACCAGGGGCAGGTGGTGGCCGCCAAAATCCTTCATCAGTTGGAGTGTAACCACCGAATCCTTGCCTCCCCCCACCGGGATGATCACGCTTTCGTCCTGTTCAGGAAGACGATACTTCTCAAAAGGGAAGGCTTCAGGGGCATATTCAAATTCAAATATTTCTTCTCCCGGAATTTCAATGCCATTGGTATAAAAAAACTCACCCAGTCCATAACGAAACAGCTTTTTCCACCATTCCTCTTTGGCGGGATCCAGTTGGAATGGCCTTATCAGGATGACAGGCGAGCAAAAAGCTTTCCAGTAACTGATCATTTCGACCATGCCAATATGGAAAGCAAGGACTTCCAGTAGCCCATCAGGCAAAACGCGGAAACGCCCCTGGTTGGGAAAAAACATCGTGGGTCTGAAAACCAATTCCTGATTTACCGAAAACTCAAATACCAAATGAACGCCACCGGCCGTTTTCTTTACAAGGCAGGACTCATAAACAAAGCGCGGGAAAGCTGCCCGAAGTTGTTGATATTTTATTGAATGGTCATTTTGGCGCATTTGAACAATGGCAAGAAATTTGTTGTTGTATTGCTGAATTCAGCTCCAAAAGTAACAAAAACCGCTCTAGGGTCCGAAATTCAAAATAAAAGTAATAACTTTCTAAACATGAACCAGAACAAGGCCAATCCTGCACGCGGCAAACTGCTGATCAGCGAGCCTGCATTGCGCGACTTCTATTTCAGTCGCAGTGTAGTGCTATTGGCTGAGCACAGCGATGAAGAAGGCAGTGTAGGCCTGATCCTCAACAAGCCCATCAACCTGAAGCTGAAAGATGTAGTGAAGGAATTCCCCACCAATGAATTTCCGCTTTACCTCGGTGGACCAGTACACCCCGACCGCCTGTTTTACTTGCATACTTTGGGTGAGCGTATTCCCGGCAGTATGGAAATTCTTGAGGGGCTGTTCTGGGGTGGCGAGATCGAAAAACTTATGGAGCTGGTTGACCTGAAGCTGGTAAACCCTGAAGAAGTACGCTTTTTTATTGGCTATTCGGGCTGGGAGCCCAAACAATTGGACCGTGAACTCAAGGAAGATTCGTGGATCGTTACGCAGTGTTCGCTTGATACGGTAATGAGCGATAAGCCGGAAAGTATTTGGGGTAATATGCTTAAGGAATTGGGCGATGATTACGCCATATGGGCCAACTTCCCTGCAGATCCCATTCTCAACTAAGCTGTCGCATACCAATTACAGAGGATTCAAATTTCGGGTTGTCAAGCAAATCCTACCCCAATCTAATGCTTCGATATATACTGGTCCTGGTAATAAGCATCTTCACGGTTCCACCCCTTTTTCACATGTTTTCAGCTAGCGAAGAAGTTGCAGATCAGACTTTCCCCGACTCAACCTATTTGGCTGTGATGACCGATTTCTCAGCACTGGGGGTTCCGGTCAGTTATCAAACCAATCCTGCACTATTTTTTGAGTTGCACAAATGGCTTGGCACCCCTCACCGGCGCCGAGGCCAGCAAGGCATTGACTGTTCGGGGCTGGTAAAGATCATTTACCGCAAAGTATACGGGATAGACCTCAAAGGAAGTTCACAAGATATGTCTCGCCTTATAGTACCGCTTCCCCAGGAATCCCTGAAAGAAGGCGACCTGGTATTTTTCCGCGTCTATCATCAAAGCCGCATCGACCATGTGGGAATTTACCTGGGCGGTGGAAAATTTATTCATACATCGTCAAGTCAGGGGGTAAAGATCAGCGACCTGAGCGAGACCTACTTCAAACGTAATTTAGTGAAAGGAGGACGGCTGCCGGATTTCTCCCCGATTCAAACATCAGTGGCCAAAGACCAATGAAATGATCTGGTCAGCTTTCACGGTTTCCCCTTTGATAATGCAGCGGGCCTGCAAATACCAGGGCTCTCTTTCCTTTAATTTTTCCTCAATATAATTCAGAAGGTCATCGCCTTTGTGTTTCTCTACCAGTGGTCTTGAAGTTTGGGCATGTTCGAGGCGATAAGCCAGGCTTGCAGGACTCATTCGCAGGTATACAGACACGCCGTGCTCATTGATAAACTTCATATTATCGAAAAAGCAGGGGGTCCCTCCCCCAGTTGCTATCACGGCCTTATGATGTGATACTGATTGCAGCAAAGCCTTTTGCTCCAGCTCCCGAAAGTGGCTTTCCCCAAAGCGAAGAAAGATATCAGGGATGCTTATTCCTGCCTGATTTTCCACTTCCTGGTCTAAATCCACAAAATGATATGCGAGTTTTTTCGCCAGCCGTCTGCCGAGAGAACTTTTGCCACTGCCCATAAATCCAATGAGGTAAATGCGCATGGAGTTTTTTTTATAAAATTAAGGCAAAAACTCGAGAATTGAACCTAAAGAAAATAGATTAACTTTGCCCATAAGCCTTCAAAAAGGCAATTTCAATGCATTTTCAGCTCAACAAGTCTTTATTCGGGGGGATATTTACTCTTTTTACGGGGACGGCAGCAGCCCAGCTGGTGGCCATCCTGCTGCAACCGTTTCTCCGGCGGATGTATTTACCCGAGGATTTTGGGGCCTATTCGGTTTATCTGAGCCTGGTAAGTATACTGGTCACCCTGTCCACCCTTCGTTATGAGCCAGCCATTGTGCAGCCCGAGAAGAAAGCCGAAGCGGTGAATTTATTTTTTTTGGCATTCTACTTCAACCTGATCTTCAGCTTTATTCTCTTGCTGATTGTCGGCTTTTTCAGGGATTCGCTGGCAGGCTTTCTAAATATCAGCAAGGGTCAAGCCTGGTGGCTGTTGTTCCTTCCGGCCAGTGTTTTTTTGCTTGGGACTTACCAGACGATGAATTATTACCTGATCCGGAAAAAGCGATTCAAAGCCATTTCCCTCAACAAAGGGGCCAGGAGGGTAGCCGAAGGCGGTGTGCAGATGGGGCTGGGCGCCATCCGTTGGCCAGCAGGACTTGTGATTGGAGATGTGGCAGGACATGTTGCCAATGTCATCAGCGGGATGTTCCAGCTAAGGCAATCCCGCTTCAAAGCAAGCCTGCATTCTTTTCCCCTGCAAAAACGATTAATCAGGCAATATTCCGATTACCCGCTTTACAGCATGCTTCCCATGACCCTGAACACCTTTTGCCTGATGATCCCAACCATATTCATCAATAAATTTTACAGCCAGGAGGTAGCTGGATATTTTGACCTGACACGCCTTGTGTTGGTGGTACCTTCGGCTTTGCTTACGATGAGTGTGGGGCAGGTATTCTTACAGGAAGTTTCGGAAAAAAAGCGGAAGGGTTTGTCTTTTATCCGGGAGTACAAACAATTGCTGGGGGTATTAAGCATACTGGGGTTGCTTTTCGCTGTGGTTCTTACCCTTTTTGGCCCCCGCTTGCTGGGGCTTTATGCAGGGGCGCCCTATCAGGAATCGGGCCGTTTTGCCCAACTACTCGTCTGGGGTACACTTGCCCGGGTTGCTGTTTCGCCCCTGACCATGGTATATGTCGGCCTGCGAAAACTAAAGGCCCAGGCTGCCTGGCAAATCACTTATTTTGCACTGGTTTGTGCATTGGTACTTTTCCGGAATTTGCCTATCATGTATTTTATCCTGATTCTGGCTGCAGTTGAAGTGATTGCATATAGCATCAACCTTTTGCTGATCAACGGGATCGTAAAACAATACCACCGGGATATCATTGAACCTGTTATCAGTAAAGAAAAAACAGAACAAGAGCCTTAACCTTCCAGAGAGGGAGCTTGAAGTTCAACCAAAAGGAGATGAAAAAGATATTGACCATCATTGGGGCTCGTCCCCAGTTTATCAAGGCTGCTGCTGTCAGCAGGGAGATTGCCCGGCGTAAGGGCCTTAAGGAAGTGATTGTTCATACAGGACAGCATTTTGATCACAACATGAGCCAGGTTTTCTTTGAACAAATGCACATTCCCGAACCTGCTTATAATCTGGCAATTCATAACCTTCCGCATGGTGCCATGACAGGTCGCATGCTGGAGCGGGCCGAGGAAGTCATGCTAAAGGAAAATCCCGATTGGGTAATGGTATACGGTGACACCAACTCAACACTGGCCGGGGCCCTGGCTGCAAAAAAGATCGGTTTGCCAGTTGCCCATGTGGAAGCAGGCCTGCGTTCGTTTAATATGGCTATGCCTGAAGAGATCAACCGGATCCTCACCGATCGGATCGCTGATTTGCTTTTCTGTCCTTCACAAGTGGCCCTGGATAACTTGGAGCGGGAAGGTTTTGACCATTTCGATAACCGGGTATTGCTTACAGGCGATGTGATGTACGATGCCTATCTTCACTTTTCGGATATGCGAAAAGCCCCAAAAAAACTTAAACTGCCTGCAAAGTTTGGGCTGGTGACCCTTCACCGGGCTGAGAACACGGATCAGCCGGAGACTCTGAAGGAAATTGTGGAAGCCCTAAATGAGATTGCTGCTGAGTTTCCCCTGGTGTTGCCCATACACCCACGCACCTTTAATGTATTAAACCACA
This sequence comes from Bacteroides sp., assembly GCA_036351255.1. Lineage (NCBI taxonomy): Bacteria > Pseudomonadati > Bacteroidota > Bacteroidia > Bacteroidales > Bacteroidaceae > Bacteroides > Bacteroides sp. The sequence goes on along the minus strand of JAZBOS010000004.1, from coordinate 31,053 downwards.
CGGATGTACCTAACCTGATCGAAAGCATTACAGTGATTGAGCCCGTGAGCTATCTTGAGATCCTTTATCTGCTGGAGAAAAGTCATATGGTACTCACCGACAGTGGCGGATTGCAAAAAGAGGCCTATTTTGCTGAACGCCCTTGTATCACCCTTCGAAAGGAAACTGAATGGACAGAACTTGTTGATGCTGGATACAACCTGGTCAGTGGCACCAGTAAAAAAGCCATCGTGGAAGCCTTTGACATGCTAAACAAAAAACGGCCGGAATTCACTTCCGGATTATATGGGATAGGCAATGCGGCGGCAATAATTGCTGATGCTTTCCTTCAGCCCGAATTATAAAAAAAGGGCCCGTAAGGCCCCTTTTTGGAAATCAACGCAATCAATTACACATAACCCTGGGCCATCATGGCATCGGCTACTTTTACGAAACCACCGATATTGGCTCCCTTCACATAATTAACATATCCGTCTTCTTCCTTGCCAAACTGCAGGCAGGTTTTGTGAATGTTGATCATTATGTTATGCAGGCGCTGGTCTACTTCTTCTCTGGTCCAGGAAAGCCGCAATGAGTTTTGGCTCATTTCAAGTCCTGAGGTTGCAACGCCACCGGCATTCGCTGCCTTACCAGGACCATACAGGATCTTGTTATTGAGGAAGACTTCTGCAGCATCGGGAGTGGAAGGCATATTAGCACCTTCCGAAACGCAGATGCAACCATTCTTCACTAGGGTTTTTGCTTCCTCCTCATTCAATTCATTTTCGGTTGCACAGGGCAGAGCAATGTCACATACCTCATGCCAGGGACGTGAGACGCCCTCCACATATTTGCAGCCAAACTGGTCAGCATATTCGCGAATGCGGCCCCGCTTAACATTCTTCAGGTGCTGAATAAAGGCTAGTTTTTCGGCATCAATGCCATCTTTGTCAAAGATGTAGCCATTGGAGTCAGAAAGGGTGACCACTTTTGCACCCAGTTCGATCAGTTTTTGGGTAGCATATTGAGCCACGTTACCTGAACCACTGACGGCAGCCACTTTACCCTTGAGTCCTTCATTAATGGTACTAAGCATCTCCTGTGCAAAATATACGCAGCCATAACCAGTGGCCTCCGGCCTGATGAGGCTGCCGCCATATTCAATGCCCTTTCCGGTCAAAACCCCTGTAAACTCGTTTTTCAGCCTTTTGTACTGGCCAAACATAAAACCAACCTCACGGCCACCTACCCCGATATCGCCTGCAGGCACGTCGGTATCAGGGCCAATGTGGCGGAAAAGTTCGGTCATAAAGCTCTGGCAAAAACGCATCACTTCATTGTCGGTTTTTCCTTTGGGATCGAAATCACTGCCGCCTTTTCCGCCCCCCATGGGCAAAGAGGTCAGGCTGTTCTTAAAGACTTGTTCAAAAGCCAGGAACTTCAGGATGCCCAGGTTAACGGTGGGGTGAAAACGCAGGCCTCCTTTATAAGGACCTATGGCGCTGTTCATTTCAATCCGGAAGCCCCGGTTGATTTGGACTTCCCCTTTGTCGTCAATCCAAGGCACCCGGAAGATAATGATCCGCTCCGGTTCGATCATTCGTTCGAAGACTTTGGCTGCCTTGTATTTTGGGTTTTCGTCCAAATAAGGGAAAATGGTCTCTGCCACTTCCTGAACAGCCTGGTAAAACTCAGGCTCGGAGGGGTTTTTGGCGATCACATAATCCATGAATTTTTTTAATTGTGCATCCATACGTTTTGGTTTTGGAATTGAGAAATTAAGTAAATGAGTTAACTCAACAATTTTAGGCACTTTTTATAATGAAACACATTTTTTTTAAAAACATATTTTTTTTATATTTTTCTTGCGTATCTCATTTTTTTTTATATAACATCCTCCTGGCATTAGGAGATAAATCTAACATTAAATTTAAAGGTTCATTTTTTGTACCTTCATAAGGATAAAAAATTCTGAGATTTGGCTCGTTGAAACCTTCATAATTATTATTTTCACGGTCATTTCGTACAAACGAAGTTTTTTTTATGAAATGACACCGGTTTTTCAATGACTACCAAGCATACAACTATGGATAAAGGCGATGATTCAAGGGGAATTAATGAGCCTGGGTTTTTCAACCAGGTAAGCGATGACCAACCTATTCCCGTAAGCCAGGAAGAGATTCAGCGGTTACTTGCCGAAAAACAAGAGCGGCTAAAGGAACTGGGAGCCATTAACCAAACCGTATCCATATTAAAAGAGGATAAGGCGGTTGGAGAGATGCTTGGGGATATTGTTAAAGTGCTCCCTCCTGCCTGGCAGTATCCGGAAGATACCGTCGCTCGAATTAAATATGGCAAAGAGGTTTTTATCAGCAGCAACCGTTTTAAGGAAAGCCGCTGGTTGCAGCGAAGAACTTTTGAAACCATTGATGGTCGTGAAGGGACAGTTGAGATTTATTATTTGAATGAGCATCACCAGGCCGATGAAGGACCTTTCCTGATGGAAGAACGGCAATTAATTGCCAATATCACCAACCTGATCACAGGCCACTTGAATACCAACATTGGGAAAAGCCTGCTGCAAAAGAATATCTCAGACCATTTAAGTGCCACCCAAACCAAGCAGGAACAGGATCACGCCGCCCAGAACAGACACTTACTGCAAAAGTTCCTGATTAAGCACAATTCAGATCGGGACATTTACCATGACCTGATGCAATACAAGGTTCGCGAAATCCTGCTGGTAGCTAACCTATACGACGCATACAACATTGAACAGGAAGGCCGTTTCTTTGAGCAGGTCACCGGGGAATATTACCAGCTAAATCTTTCTTCGGCTCCCCGAATAACTGGCGTCTCCACTCCTGAAGAAGCTCTGGAGAAACTGGAGGAGAAAAACTTTGACCTTGTTATTGTAATGATGGGGGTTGATAAATCCACACCAATACAGTTGAGCCGTATCATCAAACAGATTTATCCGACGGTTCCGATTTTTCTATTGCTGAACAACAACAGCGATATTGCCATGTTTGAGGATGGCAACAAGCAAATTGCCCCCATCGACAAGATCTTCGTCTGGAACGGTGACTCGAAGGTTTTCCTGGCAATGGTAAAATACAACGAAGACCGTTATAATGTTGAAAATGATATCCGCATTGGGATGGTAAGGGTTATTCTGCTGGTGGAGGACTCTGCTAGGTATTACTCAAGATATCTGCCTATTTTATATTCCATTGTAATTGAACAGACCCAGCAACTCATTGAAGAGGTAAATACCGACGAGCTTTACAAGTTGTTGAAAATGAGGGTAAGACCCAAGGTTCTGCTTGCTTCGAGTTACAAGGAAGCGGTACAGTTGTTCAGCAAATACCAGGACAACATGCTATGCATTATTTCAGATGCAAAATTTGAAAAAGACGGCAGGCTGGATGAATCAGCGGGAATAAGCCTTATTAAGTATGCCAAGGAAAAAATCCCCGACCTTCCAACGGTTTTACAGTCGTCGGATCCTGATAATGCACAACGCGCCTATGAACTCAAATCCACCTTTATTAACAAAAACTCAGAAAACCTTAAGCAAGACCTTCAAAGTTTCATCAATTATTACCTGGGTTTTGGAAATTTTGTTTACAAGGATGAGGATGGCCGCAAAGATATTGCCATAGCGCGTTCGATGAAGGAGTTTCAGAACCACCTTCGGACCATTCCGGAAAAATCACTTATCTACCATGCCCGCAAGAACCATTTCTCGCACTGGCTTATGGCGCGCGGGGAGATTCAGATTGCTAAGCGTATCAAGCCTTTGCGCGTGGATGATTTCAAGTCGCCCGGAAGTCTTCGGGAATTTCTTTTAAATATTATTGAGGAATGTATCCGCGACAAACAAAAAGGCAAGGTGATTAACTTTGAGGAATCAGCCATTCTTGATGAAACCAACATTGTGAGTATGGCTTCCGGTTCTCTCGGCGGAAAAGGACGTGGTTTGGCCTTTATCAACATGATCATCAACAACTTTAGTTTTTCGGAACTGGTCCCTGATATCCGTATCCTTTCCCCACGCACTTCCATTATTGGGACAGAGGAGTTTGAGCGATTTCTCCAAAATAATAATATTCTGGAGAAGATTCAGGATGAGACTGATTATGAAAGCCTAAAGGAGATTTTCGTGGCGGGCCGTTTGACAGATACGCTTCAGCGCAGGCTAAAAACCTACCTGTCTATTATTCACCGCCCTATTGCCATAAGGTCCTCCAGTCTGTTTGAAGATTCACTGATGCAACCCTTCGCAGGAATTTTCGATACTTTTCTGTTACCCAATAATCATCCGGATATAAAAGTGCGCCTGGAACAGGTGATGAATGCCGTTAAACTGGTCTTCGCTTCCATTTTTTCTCCTACTGCCTCTGCTTATTTTCAGGCTGTCAACTACAAGATCGAAGAAGAAAAAATGGCGGTGATTATCCAGGAAGTGGTAGGAAATGAATATGAAAGAAGTTTTTACCCACACATCAGCGGGGTAGCGCAATCCTATAACTTTTATCCATTCTCATACATGCAGCCTGATGAAGGTTTTGCAGTGGCTGCCGTAGGTTTGGGCAAGTATGTGGTTGAAGGCGAAAAAACCTACCGATTCTCCCCGGTTCATCCTCAATTGGAGATTTTCACCCCGCGCGACCTATTTAAAAACTCCCAGGTTCACTTTTATGCTATCGACATGAAAAAGCAAGACATCAACCTGCTGGAAGGGGAAGATGCCGGCCTGATCAAACTCGAAATTGACAAGGCCGAAACGCACGGTACTCTGAAGCATTGTGCCTCGGTATACGATATTTCAAATGAACGCACCATCCCTGGAATAACACAACCCGGGCCACGGGTTATCAACTTTGCCAACATCCTGAAATACGATTACATTCCCTTGTCAAAAACCATCCAGGTCATCCTTGACATCGTTTCTGAATCCATGGGTACACCTGTAGAAATAGAATTTGCGGTTGACCTCAATAAGGACAAACAAGGCCGGGCAGCCTTTTACCTGCTCCAAGTGAAACCGCTGATCAAAAATATTATCGATAACGAAATCTCTATTGACAAGATAGAAAATGAACGCCTGATGCTATACTGCGAGAACGGCATGGGCAACGGGCGAATCAACAACATCTATGATGTGATCTTTGTGGATGTGGAACACTTTGACCGTCTGAAGACCGAAAAAATGCGAGATGAGATTGAGCGGCTCAACCAGCAAATGGTTGAAGAAAACCGGAAATTCATTTTGATTGGACCTGGTCGCTGGGGAACACGCGACCGGTTCATTGGCATTCCGGTTGTCTGGTCACAAATCTCAAATGCACGCATCATAGTGGAAGTCAGCCTTGAAAACTTCCCGTTGGATGCCTCCCTGGGCTCCCACTTTTTTCACAATGTAATCTCCATGAATGTCGGGTACTTCTCAGTCAAGCATAACGACCTGATTGACTTTGTTAACTGGGAAGCCCTGAAAAGTGCCCCGGTAATTGAAAAAACCCGTTTCTTCAGGCATGTACGATTTGACAAACCCTTAGAAATAGTCATGGATGGGAAAAAGCGAACCTCGCTGATTTATTTTCCAAAAGAAGAAAACGATACTGAAAACATGCCACTATGACACTGAAGTCAAAATATAAATACAACGAACAGTTTTCCACTGATCATTATGATTTTGCCGAGATCGCTTATGAAGATCTGATGCAAAAACGAATCATTAATGTGCTTTTAATTTGCAGCAACTATGATGCCTTTATGCTGGAAGAAGACGGGCGTATTAACGAAAAAATCTTTCTTGAATACACTTCCAAGAACCTGCGTTACCCCCCGCAATTCACTAAGGCCAGCTCCTCTGAAGAAGCATTTGAACTGCTAGAAGAAAAAGAATTCGACCTGGTAATTACGATGCTGAATGTGGGGAAGATTGATGCCTTCGAGATGGCCAAAAAGGTAAAAAAGCGTTACTCAAAGATCCCAATTGTGGTGCTGACACATTTCTCACGTGAAGTTTCAATAAAACTATCCAATGAGGATTTAAGCGGCATTGATTATGTCTTCTCATGGTTGGGTAATTCAAGTCTGTTGCTGGCCATTATCAAACTGCTGGAAGATCGCATGAATGCTGAATTTGACATTGACGTGATCGGAGTTCAGGCAATCTTGCTGGTTGAAGATTCAATCAGGTATTATTCATCTTACCTTCCAACCATTTATAAGGTCATTTTTGACCAAACTAATGAGCTGATGACAGAAGGCCTGAATGAGCACCGGAAAACCATGCGGATGCGTGCAAGGCCCAAGATACTCCTTGCAAAAACCTATGAAGAGGCTGTAAGCCTGTTTGAAAAATACCACCAGAACTTGCTGGGAGTCATTTCCGACATCAGTTATTCGAGGAAAGGTAAAAACGATAAAGAAGCGGGGATTCGCTTTGCCAGACACATCCGCAAAGCAGACAGCCAATTGCCCATTATGCTGCAATCGTCAGATGAGTGGGATGAAGGCATCATGCAGGAACTCAGGGTCAGTTTTATTAACAAATACTCAAAAACTCTCCTGGTTGAACTAAAACAATATATCCGGGAGAACTATGGTTTCGGGGATTTTGTATTTAAGGAACCCCTGACAGGAAGGGAAGAGGACCGGGCAAACAACCTGCATTCCTTACAGGTAAAGATTGCCAGGGTTCCCGCAAAAACGCTAGAATACCATGTGTCGAATAATCACTTCTCTCGCTGGCTTAAGGCCCGTGCACTGTTTTCACTAGCCAATGTATTCGCCGAAAAAAGCCGTGAAGATTTTGGAAACATTGAAGAAATTCGCAGTTATCTTATTGACACCATCGCCAATTACCGTCGTACCAAAGGCCGGGGGATCATTGCCAGTTATTTTGATGAATATGCAGTCTTCACCCGACTTGGAGATGGCCAATTGGGGGGCAAAGCCAGGGGCTTAGCCTTTATCGACTCGGTGATCAACAAGTACAAAATCATGTATCAATGGGAAGGGGTTACGGTTGCTATTCCCAGAACAGTTGTCATTACCACTGATATGTTCGATGAGTTCATGGAAGAAAATGAACTCTATGAATTTGCCCTTTCAAATGCAAGTGATGAAGAGATCCTCGAACGTTTTGTTGAAGCTCGCACCCCTTCACGTCTGAAATCTTATGTCAAGGACATTGCAGGATTCTTCAATGCACCGCTTGCCATTCGTTCAAGCAGTTTGCTCGAAGATAGCCACTATCAGCCTTTTGCCGGGGTGTATTCCACCTATATGATCTCTAACAACCATCCAGAGCGTTCCGTGCGAATGCAACAACTCGAGCAAGCTATAAAAAGCGTTTATGCTTCCGTATTTTTTCGTGAAAGCAAAGCCTATATTTCTGCTACTTCCAACGTGATCGACGAGGAAAAAATGGCCGTGGTGATTCAAGAGGTAGCCGGAAGGTCATATGGCAACAAGTTTTACCCTACCCTTTCAGGCGTTGCACGCTCAGTGAACTTCTACCCTATTGAGCCTGAGCGTTATGAAGATGGAGTTGCCAACATTGCATTTGGTCTGGGGCGCACCATTGTGGAAGGAGGTATTTCTCTGCGCTTCTCCCCAAAGTATCCTGAAAAGGCTTTGCAACTCTCCAATCCTGACTTTGCCCTCCGCGACAGTCAGAAAGATTTTTTCAGCCTTAATATGGATCCCGAAAAATTCAGACCGAGTATAAATGATGCCGAAAACCTCTTTAAACTTAAGATCCGTGATGCCCTTTCAGATGCTTCACTAAAATATATTGCCTCCACCTATGATTATGAGGATCATATTGTTCGTGATGGCATTTACGAGTCAGGAAAAGTGATCATTACCTTTTCAAATATTTTACAGCACAACGTTTTTCCTTTGGCTGATATCCTGAAAACCCTGCTGGAAATCGGGCTAAAAGAAATGAACAACCAGGTAGAAATTGAATTTGCTGCCAACCTGGATGTACCGGAAGGTCAGAACAAGGGGTTTAATTTCCTGCAAATCAGGCCTGTGGTGGAAACCCAGGAGCGCCATAGGATCAAAATCAATTCCTGTGTGCCTGAGAAATCCATTATCATCAGTCACCAAGCTCTTGGAAATGGACTTTTAGACACCATCCGTGATTTCATTTATGTGAAGCCCGACTCATTCAATCCTGCTTCCACCAAAGAAATTGCCCAGGTCGTTGACCGGCTGAATAGTCAGTTTGTAAACAACAACGGCAATTATATCCTTGTTGGGCCAGGCCGCTGGGGATCAGCCGATCCCTGGCTTGGTATACCTGTCAAATGGGCACAGATATCAGCAGCCAGACTCATTGTGGAGGCCGGATTGAAAGATTTTCACATAGACCCCAGCCAGGGCACTCATTTCTTCCAAAACCTCACCTCGTTTAATGTCGGTTATTTCACAATTAACCCTTTTATCGGCGAAGGACATTACGACCTTGAATTCCTCAATAAACAAAAGGCCGTTTATGAAGATCAATTCGTCAGGCATTTGAAATTTACTGACCCTGTCATCATAAAAATAGATGGAAGCAAAAAGACCGGAATTGTTTTAAAACCAGAAAAATAAATTTCCTGTCTTTGCTTTGTTATCTATAAAATAAGGCCTAATTTCGCCCCGGAAATCAACGTTAATTTTTTAACATCACCCCTATTCAAAACATTTTAAATCTGTTAAATTATGGACTTAGAAAAGATCATGGCAGACCTGGAAAAGAAAAATCCAGGACAGCCCGAGTTTCTGCAGGCAGTTAAGGAAGTACTTGAAACGATTGAAGACGTCATCAAAGAGAATCCCAAGTATGATGCCAACAACATTATTGAAAGGATCATTGAACCCGACAGGGTTATTTCTTTCAAGGTTGAATGGCTTGACGACAAGGGCAATGTCAATGTTAACCGTGGCTACCGTGTTCAATTCAACAATGCAATTGGTCCTTACAAGGGCGGTTTGCGTTTTCACCCCAGTGTAACGCTTGGCGGATTGAAATTCCTTGGTTTTGAGCAGACTTTCAAGAACGCGCTTACGACTCTTCCAATGGGAGGTGCCAAAGGGGGTAGCGATTTCAATCCCAAAGGAAAATCCAATGCTGAGATCATGCGCTTCTGCCAGAGCTTTATGGCCGAACTCTACCGTTATATCGGACCTGATACCGATATTCCTGCGGGTGACATTGGCGTTGGTGGCCGTGAAATAGGCTTTCTTTATGGGATGTACAAGAAACTGGTCAACACCCACAACGGTGTGATGACAGGCAAAGGTCGCAACTGGGGAGGCAGCCTTATCCGTCCCGAAGCAACCGGTTTCGGTAATGTTTATTTTGCCGAAGAAATGCTTAAAACCCGCGGTGAATCATTGAAAGGAAAAATTGTTGCAGTTTCTGGTTTTGGTAACGTTTCCTGGGGCTCCATCATCAAGGCTAATCAATTGGGTGCAAGGGTTGTAACCATTAGCGGCCCCGATGGTTATGTGTATGACCCCGATGGCATCAGTGGCGAAAAGATCGATTACCTGCTTGAACTGCGCGCATCTAACCAGGACATTGTTAAACCTTACACCTATGAGTTCCCCAATGCCCAGTTCTTTGAAGGAAAGCGTCCTTGGGAAGTGAAATGTGATGTGGCTCTCCCATGCGCCATACAGAACGAATTGAACGCCCAGGATGCCCAGAACCTGGTCAATAATGGCGTAATTTGCGTTTCGGAAGGGGCAAACATGCCTTGCACGCCCGAAGCCATGGAGATCTTCCTCAACGCCAAGATTCTTTACGCACCTGGAAAAGCTTCCAACGCAGGCGGTGTTGCTACCTCCGGTCTGGAGCAGACCCAGAACGCAATGAAATTAAATTGGACTGCCAAAGAAGTGGAAGATAAACTTCACCAAATTATGGTCAACATCCATGAAGCTTGCGTAAAATATGGCAAAGAAGAGAATGGATTTGTTAACTATGTAAAAGGCGCCAACGTAGCTGGTTTCATCAAAGTGGCCGATGCTATGATTGACCAAGGCGTTATTTAATAAGGGTTTACTTCATCAAAAAGGGCTGTGCAGGTGTCTGCACGGCCCTTTTTTATAAAAATAAATGACATATGCAAGAAATCCGGAATAAAAAAAATATTTTTTTCTTTCCCTGCACTATCTTCATTTTTATTTAATTTTCAGGCTGAAACTAAAATACTGATTCCATGCGCATAAAAAGGATAGTACCTGATCCCCCAGCCCAACCCCAATTCCCTGCGGTCGATTTGTCACCAATGGATGCGCTGATTAATAAATTTAAGGGAAAAAAGGGAAATATGATCCCCCTACTCCAGGGAACCCAAACCCTGTTTGGTTACATCCCCCGGGAAGCCTTTCTCAAGCTTAACCTAGATACTGGACTTAATCTGAGTGAATTATATGGTGTTGCCACCTTCTATGCACAGTTCCGGCTTACCCCTTCAGGGAAGCATATCATCAAGATGTGTCATGGAACGGCTTGCCACGTGCAGAATGTCACTGCCATCACGGATGAGTTGCTTGACTTCTTAGAAGTTAAAGACGGAGAGACGACCCCTGATGGCCTTTTTACTGTGGAAACCGTCGCCTGTTTGGGTTGCTGTTCCCTTGCTCCTGTCATGATGGTGGATGAAGAAACCCACGGGAAGCTGACTCCAAAGGAAGCCCTTAAGATTATTAAAGAAATACGTCGCAACGAAGTCCAGTAAACCAAAAAAGACCAGCTGATGAAAAAGACAACCGTTATTGTAGGTTTGGGAAGTTGTGGGATTGCAGCAGGTGCAGGGAAAACCTATCAGGAGTTTGAACGCATCAAAACAACCGACAACCTGGATTTTGAACTAAAAAAAACCAGTTGCGTTGGCATGTGTTACCGCGAGCCCCTGGTGGAGATCATTGACGAATCAGGCAGTTACCTGTATGGCCATGTGGACCCATCTAAAGCTGATGAGATCATCGAGAAACATATCAAGAACTTCTCCCCTGTTCCCGAATACATCGTTCAGAGTGAAAAATTTCCTTCACCCGACGAGTCGTTTTTTGAAGATCAGGTTAAAATCGCCCTTAGAAACTGCGGACACATGGATCCTGAAAACATTAAGGAATATGAGTCGCGTAATGGGTATGCAGCCATTCGAAAAATTGCAGACAACCACCTTCAACCCGAGCAAGTGATCCAAATGGTAATGGACTCAGGTTTGCGGGGACGAGGTGGCGGCGGATTTCAAACCGGGATGAAATGGAAATTTGCCCGTAATTATGATGCACCGCAAAAATACGTTATTTGCAATGCCGACGAAGGCGATCCCGGAGCCTTTATGGACCGTTCCATCCTGGAAGGCGACCCACACGGGGTTTTGGAAGGAATGATCATATGCGGCTATGCCATTGGGGCTTCCGAAGGCTATATTTACTGCAGGGCCGAATACCCCCTGGCCATAAAACGCCTGAACATTGCCCTCGATCAGGCCCGCAAGAAAGGATACCTCGGCAAGGATCTGTTTGGCATCACAGGCTTTGATTTTAATATAAGGATAAAAGAAGGGGCTGGTGCTTTTGTTTGCGGCGAGGAAACAGCGCTCATCGCTTCCATCGAAGGGCGCAGGGGAATGCCCCGCCGCAGACCTCCCTTCCCAGCGCAAAGCGGACTGTGGAAGAACCCTACCAACATCAACAATGTCGAGACCTTTGTTAACATCCCCTGGATCATCTTCAATGGGCCTGAAGCATACGCCAGACTGGGTACTGAAAAAAGCAAGGGCACCAAAGTGTTTGCCCTTACCGGAAAGATCAAGCACGGCGGCTTGGTAGAAGTTCCAATGGGAATCACCATCAAAGACATCATTTACAAACTGGGGGGTGGCATCCAGGGAGATAAAAAATTTAAGGCAGTGCAACTGGGAGGACCTTCCGGGGGCTGTGTGCCTGAGTACCTTTCTGATACCATCGTTGATTACGACTCGGTGACCGCCACTGGCGCCATTATGGGATCGGGCGGTATGGTAGTCATGGACGAGACCACCTGTGTGGTGGATATCGCCCGCTTCTTCCTTGATTTCACCCAGAAAGAATCCTGCGGTAAATGTACCTTTTGCAGGATAGGCACCAAGCGGATGCTCGAAATCCTGACACGAATTACTGAAGGCGAAGGACAGGAAGGCGATATTGAGTTGCTGGAGGAACTGGCACAAAACATTAAAGAAGGTTCCCTCTGCGGTTTGGGCCAGACTGCACCAAACCCCGTGCTTACCACCATCAAGTATTTCAGAGATGAGTATGAAGCCCATATCCGCGACAAGAAGTGTCCTGCACTGAGTTGCAAAAAACTCCTGACTTATCAGGTAGATCCCGAGAAATGCACAGGATGCATGTCCTGTTCAAAGGGCTGCCCGGTGGATGCCATTGAAGGCGGAAAGCGGGAGATCCATTTTATCCATCAGGATATCTGCATTCAGTGCGGTGTTTGTTTTACCCGCTGTAAATTCGGGGCCATTCAAATAAGCTAGGAAATATCCAATAAGAAAAAAACATTCCATGAGCCATCTGAATATTATCCTTAACAAGCGAATTGTAAAAGGCATTGCAGGTGAAACCATCCTTGAACTTGCACGCCGGCTTGGCATTGAAATCCCAACTCTTTGCCACGATGACCGTCTGGAACCTTACTCTTCCTGCTATCTCTGCGTAGTGGAAGTAGAGGGCATGCGGGGGTTACAACCTGCCTGTTCCACCAGGATCACCGAGGGAATGCGTATTGAAACCGAAAACGAGCGTGTCAGTAAGTCACGCAAGATGGCTCTGGAGTTGCTGGTTAGTAATCACTATGCCGACTGCATCGCCCCTTGCAGGGAAACCTGCCCCGCCGGAGTAGATGTCCAGGGCTACATAGCCATGATCAACAAAGGGATGCACCGTGAAGCCGTAGAAATTATTAAAAACACAAACCCCCTCCCAGCCATTTGCGGCAGGGTTTGCGTGCGTCCCTGTGAGCTGGCCTGTCGCCGCAACCTGGTAGAAGGTATAGGCGTGGGCATCGATTATCTGAAACGTTACACCTCCGATATTGACTTGGAAGCACCCGATCGATTCATGCCAGTCCAAAAGCCTGCCAGTGGAAAAAAAGTGGCCGTAATTGGTGCAGGTCCGGGTGGGCTGAGTGCAGCTTTTTTCCTGACTAAGGAAGGTCACCATGTGGAAATCTTTGAAGGCAATGCGCACGCAGGAGGAATGCTGCGCTACGGGATCCCTCCCTACCGCCTGCCCAATGACATAATCGACAAGGAAGTGGAAGGCATCACAGGCCTTGGGGCCGAAATACATTACAACCTTAAACTGGGTGATAACCTGAGTTATGCCGAGCTGAAAAGCAACTTCGATGCCGTAATCCTGGCCATCGGATCACAAAACGGAACCCGCATTGGATGTGAAAACGATGATGCCGGAAATATTTTCTCCGGCATAGATTTCCTCCGTAATATGGAAGCTACCGGTCAGAAGTATGACTTCAGCGGCAAAAAGGTCGGCGTGATTGGGGGCGGCAATACAGCCATGGATTGCTGCCGCACTGCCATGCGATGCGGGGCTGAGGAGGTTACGGTAATATACCGACGCACCGAAAAGGAAATGCCGGCTAACCCCATCGAGATTCACGAATCCAAGTTGGAAGGGGTCAATTATTTATTCCTAACAGCTCCTGCGAGGGTTAATCCGGATGAAACCGGCAACATACGCTCACTGACCTGCTTTCAGATGGAGCTTGGCGAGCCCGATGCTTCCGGAAGACGCCGTCCTGTGAAAATCGACGGATCGGAATTCGATGTAGAGCTCGACATCGTATTGGCTGCCATTGGCCAAAAAACCAATGTAAACTTTATTGAAGACATTAACCGCCACGCTGAAAAAGAATTGGTCCTTAATAAATGGGGCGACATTGCCGCTGATGCCAAAACCCTGCATACCTCCATAGAAAATGTCTTTGCCTGTGGCGATGGGGTGACGGGTCCGGCTACCCTGATCGAAGCCATTGCCCAGGGACGCCTGGCAGCACAAAGCTGCAACAAATTCCTGCTTGGCCAGGAAGTGAGCCCTCCCGCCTACGAGTTCCTGAGCCGTCGCGAAAACTTCCAGAAACAACTGAAAGCCGATTACGAAGCCTGGTACGAAAAACAGGAACGGGAAGAAATGCCAACCCTCGACCCCGCCAAAAGAAATAATTTTAAAGAAGTTGAACTGGGTTATCAGGACCAGGCTGCCATTAAGGAAACCCTGCGCTGCCTCGAGTGCGGTTGCACCGAACTTTATACCTGTGACCTGAAGCGTTACGCTACCAAATATGAGGCGGTACAAGGCCATTTCAAGGGAGATTACCGGAAATTCCAGGTTCGTTACGACCACCCCTTTGTGGAAATCGACAACAACAAATGCATCCTCTGCAGCCGTTGTGTTCGTATTTGCTCGGAAGTGGTCGGCGCAAACGCCCTGGGGCTTATAAACCGGGGTTTCGATACTTTTATAGCCCCCAGCCTGGGAGAATCACTGCTTCACACGTACTGTGAATCATGCGGCATGTGTATTGAAACCTGCCCGACGGGGGCCATCACCGAAAATGTGCCCTTTAAACCAGGGCCGGTTCCCCTCGATCAATTCAATACCATTTGCAATTATTGCTCCGTTGGCTGTCAGATCACCCTGCATCACAAATCCAGTTTCTTTGCTAAGGCAAGCGGGAGCCATGGGCTGATCAATAAGGACGCAAGCCTTTGCCGTTACGGGAAGTTTGGTTACCGTTACCTGAACGACCCCAGCCGGATTACCAAGCCTTTGTTAAAGCAAAATGGCTCATTTAAAGAGATATCTTTCGAACAAGCCTTTGACCTCATTGGTGAAAAAATCTTAGGTGTCAAGCCCAATAAAAACGCATTTTTTGCAGGGGCCAGGCTATCCAACGAAGAGATTTATCTGTTGCAGAAACTGGCAAGGGCCGCTGTCTTAACAAATAATATTTCAAGCTTTCATTATTTGGGAAGAGGCTCAGGATATTTTAAGAATAGCCACAACAACGTCCCGTTTGACCAGATCCATTCAGCCCAGCGCATCTTTCTCCTGGGAAGCGAACTGAACCTCGAAAATGCCGTTCCCGGATTTTACATTAACAACCTAAGGGAAAAGCAAAATATTCCCCTGGAGGTAATAACCACAGCGGAACAAAGTGCCATGGCCCATAAAGCGGACAAGGTCCTGACCATTAAATCCTATGTGCATTTTCTCAGGGCAGCCAACCATTATATCCTGAGCAATAAACTGCAAAATAACATTTTCATTGATGACCATTGCACAGGCCTTGATGAATACAGCCAACAACTGCTTGCCCACGACTTCAACACTTTGCTTGAGGGGGCAGGCTGCAGCAAGGAAACCCTGGCAGCTTTTGTTGAAAATTTCAACAACGAACACCAGTCGATCATCCTGTATTCCGAAAAGCATCTGAATTCTTCTGCCTGTCATGAGGTCCATAACCTGGCATACCTGACGGGCAAACCGGGGAAGAACGCCAGCGGACTGATTAGCCTGAAGGAAAAAAACAATGCCCAGGGTATATTCGATATGGGGGCATCGGCTGCTCTGGCACCTGGTGGAAAGAACTTACGCGATAAAACGGTCCTTAAACAATTGGAAAACTTTTGGAAAACCTCAAAATTATCTGCAGAAATTGAGGAAGACCAATGGGGCCTGCTATCCTCGGGCAAGCTGAAAAATGTGTTTGTTTTTGGTGAAGACCCCTTGGGCTGCGCCATTGACAAGGACCTTGTCAGGGATTCCCTCATGAAGAGTGATTTCTTGGTGGTCCAGGATCTTTTTATGACGGAAACGGCCTCTATGGCAAACCTGATCCTTCCGGCCAGCCTTCATTTTGAGACCGGGGGTAGCTTTACCAACACCCAGAAGTTCATCCAGCAATTTGAAGATTCCGTTACAGGTCCGGTGGCCCTAAACAACCTTCAACAACTAATGGCGATGGCAAAAGCCCTGGGTACAGACTGGACCTATGAAGGACCTGCTGACGTGCTCCTGGAGGTAGCCAATGTAATCCAACAAATGCCCGCAAACGGAAAGGCCCCTTTCAGTTTCCACCTGCCGGCCACAGATCAGGAAACACATTATTTCAACCACGGATGTGATTACCTGGTTAAATATTTTGACGACGAATGGGAAAAAGCATTTAATCAAAACCAATCCTGATATGAAAACCTTTAGTTCACTCGATGAGATTCTCGACTTTGCAATGAATTCAGAACAGGAAGCCGTGGATTTTTACACCCAGCTGGCAGCTCAGCAAAACAACCAGCAAATCAAGGACTTATTCCTGGAGTTTGCCCAGGAAGAAGTCAGCCATAAGGCTAGGCTGCAAAAAATCAAGGATGAAAGGCTTTTTGATATGGAGATCGAAAAAGTCACGGATCTAAAAATCTCCGATTATGTTGTAAGCCGAAAGCCCTCTCCCGAACTGAGTTATGCCGATGCCCTGGTGCTGGCCATGAAAAAGGAAAAAGCAGCTTTTAAACTTTATACTGCGCTGGCTGAACGTACGAATAATGCAGAGCTCAGTAAGGTTTTCCACGCATTGGCCATTGAGGAGTCGAGACACAAACTGCGTTTCGAACTCGAATATGATGAATTTGTGATGCGTGAAAACTAAGCAGGCATCAAAAAGAAAAAGCCGGACAATGATCCGGCTTTTTTTTGATGGAATTAACCTGGAAATAAAACCGTAATTAGCTCTTCTTCTTGATGGTGCAACCGATTGCCCTGGTAAAGTTAGGCTCAGGACGCTGCCCGTTTATTAAGGCGTTGATGGCGTTGGCAAGGTATTTTTCCTTTACCTCCGAGGCATCCTGATAGTTGTCATCAATAGCGCCGATGTAAGCCACTTTCAATTTATCACCTACGCGCTCCAGCAGATAAACATGGGGTGTGCGGGTTGCTCCGTAATGCGGCAAAACCTTTTGTCCTTCGTCAAACACATAAGGAAAGGGGAATTCCTTTTCCTTTGCCCTGACCTGCATGAGTTCGTAAGAATCCTGCGGCTGAACCTCAGGGTCATTCGAATTGATGGCGATCAGGGGAAACCCTTTGGGAGCAAATTCATTGTGGAGCGCAATCATACGGTCCTCGTAAGCAACGACATAAGGACAGTGGTTGCATGAAAAAATGACGATAAACCCTTTGGCATCGGGATAATCGGCCATTGAGATGTATTTACCATCCACATTCTTCAATTTAAAATCAATTGCTTCGTCACCTATCTGATAACCTTGTGCAAAACTGGCCACAGCCAGGAAAAGTATACCTAAGAAAATATTCACTCTTTTCATCGTAATTTATTTTAGTTTAATAATGGTTTAATTATTGCTTCGAGTTCTTCCAGATGGAACTCCTGCTCGTAAAAGCCCCGGAATCCGTTGGAATAAATTAAGGTTGCAGGGATAGCACCGGTCCATTCCTCACTGACCAGCGGTATCCACCGATTTGAATCAGTATCGTTCAGAAGGATCACCTCACTCTTCATATCCATCCGCTCCACAAAAGGGATTACCCTGCTTTCCAGTTGATTGGGAAAATCAAGGCTAACAAACAGCACCTTGACTTTTTGATCCTTGTATTTTTCATTAACAGACTCAAAGACCGGGATCTCCCGAACACAAGGAGCACACCAGGTAGCCCAGAAATTCACCACATAAATCGTGTCATTCTCAAAATAAAGCCTGGGCTCAAAATCGTCAAAGTTTACCATCCGGATGGCCTTGTCATCGCCGGCAAATGCATTTTGAATACCACCAGCAAGGATTGTCAGGAATGCAAATATCTGGAAAACTCTTTTATTCATACAGGAAGAGGTTGTAAACTGTTTTTAATAAGCCCACGTTAGAGGTAAAGTATAAAACAAGATAATTAAATGATTGTTTGAAGAGAAGAGATCTTTTTTTAGGTAAAAAACAGAAACTCCAATTAAAGCAAACCAATTATTTTCCATAAAACCTTAATGGCCAGTTATTCTTTTAAAAACACCGGGACCATTTTTTTTCCTCAGGGAATTAGTCCCACCCAAATCAGGCATTTGGAGTAATCCGGGTCATAGTTAATACGGAGTTTATTCGGTTTAAACCGAATAAACTCCGTATTAACTCCGTATTAACTATGAAGGTGGTATTTAAATGGCATTGATATGCAATGACTTGCATAATAATTAGATAAGTATATTTGACCGGTTTTAACGCCAATAAAAAAGCCGCCTACAACTTTTTTGCTGAGGCGGCCTCTTAAGAATTTACCAGAAAACCTTACTTGGCGTATGCCACAGCACGGGTTTCCCTGATCACGGTAATTTTAATTTGTCCGGGATAGGTCATTTCGGTCTGAATCTTCTTACTCAGGTCGTAGGAAATCTGCTCTGCATCTTTATCGGAGACCTTTTCGCTGCCTACGATCACCCTGAGTTCGCGACCTGCCTGAATGGCGTAGGTTTTAACAACCCCGGGATAGGACAATGCCAGCTCTTCGAGGTCGTTCAAACGCTTGATATAAGATTCGACCACTTCGCGCCTTGCACCCGGCCGTGCGCCTGAAATGGCATCGCACACCTGGATGATGGGCGAGATCAGGCTCGTCATTTCCACTTCGTCGTGGTGGGCACCAATGGCATTTACTATTTCAGGATTCTCCTTAAACTTTTCGGCAAGTTTCATGCCCAGCAATGCATGGGGCAGATCCGGTTCGTTGTCGGGCACTTTTCCGATATCGTGAAGCAGTCCGGCGCGCTTGGCAAGCTTGGGATTCAGTCCCAGTTCGGATGCCATGGTGGCGGCCAGGTTGGCCACTTCTTTCGAGTGCTGCAACAAATTCTGACCATACGACGAACGGTATTTCATCTTTCCAATCATCCGGATCAGCTCATGGTGCAGGTTATGAATGCCCAGGTCAATGGCGGTACGTTTGCCTACCTCAATAATTTCCTGGTCAATTTGTTTCTTTACCTTGGCCACCACTTCCTCTATACGGGCCGGGTGAATCCGGCCATCGGTAACGAGTTTATGCAAAGAAAGGCGTGCAATCTCGCGGCGCACCGGGTCAAATCCGCTCAGAATGATGGCCTCGGGGGTGTCATCCACAATAATCTCGATGCCAGTGGCGGCTTCCAGTGCCCTGATGTTACGGCCTTCCCTACCAATGATACGGCCTTTTACTTCATCATTTTCAATGGGAAAAACAGAAACGGAATTTTCTATGGCCACCTCAGTAGCCGTACGTTGCAGCGAGTGGATCACCAATTTGCGGGCTTCATTATGCGCGGTCAATTTGGCTTCATCCATCATGTCCTTGATAAACACCTGGGCATCAGACTGGGCTTCAGCCTTGAGGGTCTCAACCAGTTCTGACTTAGCTTCCTGGGCTGAGAGGCCACTGATCGATTCAAGTTTTTCAAGCTGCTGTTTGTAAGTTTTCTCCAGTTCAATTTGTTTGCGTGAAACAATTTCGATCTGGTTGTTGAGGTTTTCCTGAAGGGCATTCAGCTCTTTTTGCTTTCGCTGATTGTCCTCCATTCGCTGAGAATAAGCCAGTTCTTTCTGCTTTAATCTGCTTTCGGAAGCATTGATCTCCTGGTTTTTCTCAAAAACAAATTTTTCATGCTCGGATTTCAGCTGGAGGAAATTTTCCTTTGCCTGCAGCATCTTCTCTTTCTTGAGCACTTCGGCTTCTGCAACTGCATCTTTCAGGATGTGCTGGCTTTTTTTGACGATCGTATTCCGCATAATTGTGCCGGCGATCAGGCCACCCAAACCGAGCGAAACCACTGCAACAATGCCAATGATTAATATATTCATATTTGCCTGTTAGTTTGTTAAATAAATAAAAAAACCCGCAATTAATTCAAGGAGGTTTATAGAAACCCCAGTAATACAGGCTTAGGGGGCTGGCGTTTTTCGAACGTCCACTGTCCACTAGGGACCATCCAGGGCGAACCATGGACGGTGAGGCCTGTTCTAGAAACACCAAACGGGTCCCTAAAGTTTAATTGTGTTGAGTTTCACAAACGTATTCTTGAATTAATGCGGGTATACCAAGAATATTTTCAAAGAACGTTAGCTTTCTTTCAGATGGTCGTCCAATATCCGTTCAAGTTTTTGCAGTTTTTCATTCAGCAATGCCTGCGTGCCCGTTGCCTGCTTTACCCCCAGGCTTTCAACGGCGAACTGCAGGGTCACCATGGCCAGCAGGTCTTGTTTATCGCGGAATGCGTATGCACTGCCATATTCTGTCATTTTTTCCCGGATCAGCCTTCCGGCTTCCCGAAATAATTGTTCCTCCTCTTCACTTTTTACGCTGAGCCGGTAAGGGCGTTCAGCAATTATTACGGATATTAACTGTTCCTTCATGAATGCCAGCAGGGCTTATCTGTTTAAAAGCGCATAACACTTCTCGATCTCCCGCAATAAGTCGTTCACTTTTTGCCGGGCATGGTTCGAATCTTCCTTTCCGAGGGCAGAGCTGATCTGGTTGTTCGACAAGCGTTCTTCCAGTTCCCTGATTCGGGCGGACTGCTCGTTGAGTTTATCCTTAAACCCTTGCTGATCTGTCTCAAGCCGGATGATCTTCTCCTTCAGTTGCTTGTTGCGTAAGATCAGTTTTTGGGTTTTGTTGATAATGCCCTCAACGGTAAGCCCCAATTCGTCCATTCCTTTTTGGCATTAAGCGTTGCCACAAATGTAAAATATTTCCACTAATTTATAAAGAATTTTTGACTCGCCCAAGCAAATTAAACAAATGTCCGAAAACACTTTTTGGATTTTTGGAAAAATTTTTCAAACTTTAGTCTCTGAATTCTGATTAGCAAGCTGACACCCCGAATGAAAGAAGAATTTATATCATACCTGTGGAAAAACAAACTTCTTTTTCCAGAGACTTTATTTACCATTTCGGGCGAGCCAGTCTATATACAACATCCCGGCCAGGAAAATCACGACGCAGGCCCCGACTTTTTTGCTGCCCGTATTCGCATCGGGCCGACCCTTTGGGTGGGTAATGTTGAGATACACATCCGGAGTTCACACTGGCATCTGCATGGTCATCAGGACGATCCCGCTTACGATAATATTATCCTTCACTTGGTGTATGAACATGATCAGGAGATCAGGAGTTCGAAGGGCGAGGTATTCCAGGTCCTTGAGGTAAGGGATTATTTCGACCCCAGACTGCTAAAGAATTACGAAAGGCTCCAGGCATCAAAGGCTTGGGTCCCCTGTGAAAAGCAAATACAGGGGGTGGCAGGGCTGGTTTGGAATAACTGGTTGAACCGCTTGCTGGTGGAGCGCCTGGAAATGAAATCGGAGGAAGTCTTGCATTTCCTCGAATATTTTGGGAACGATTGGGATCAGACCTTCTTTTTCCTGCTGGCCCGCAATTTTGGTTTTAAGGTCAATGCAAGCCCGTTTGGCCTGATGGCGCAGCGAACCCCACACAACCTCCTTGCCCGTAACCGTGACAATCTGACCACTTTGGAAGCCTTGCTCTTTGGGCAGGCTTCACTGCTTAGCGAGGATTTAAAAGATATTTATCCCCGAACCCTCCTGAAGGAATACCGACACCAGGCCATTAAGCACGACCTGAAACCCATCGATCGCGGGCTATGGAAATTTGCCCGCCTCAGGCCGCTCAACTTTCCAACCATCCGCATTGCCCAGTTCGCCATGCTTTTCCATCAGTCGGGGCACCTTTTCAGAAACCTACTGGAAACCAGGAAGGCTAACGACATCCAGCGGCAGCTGAGAGTTCAGGCTTCCCCCTATTGGAACGAGCATTATGTATTCGACAGGAAAACGGCCAGAAAAGAAAAACCCCTGGGAAAAGACGCCATCAACAATATCATCATCAATACGCTGGCGCCGGTATTATTTATTTATGGCAGGCAGAACATGCGGCAGGACCTTTGCGACAAGGCCATGGACCTCCTGCAAGGCACACCCCCTGAAAATAACGCCATCATCCGGAACTGGAATTCCATAGGAGTAAAAGCACAGCACGCTGCAGATACCCAAGCCCTGATAGAATGCAAAAAATATTACTGCACCCCAAAACGTTGTCTCCACTGCCCTATCGGGCATTTGATCCTGAAAGGGGCTTAGGGGCTTATTCCTCCACCCGGATCGCGTAAGTAAGGTCTATGGCCCTGACTAGGGTAGCACTCACCCCGCAGTATTTTTCTTTGGACAACTCAACTGCCCGCTCCAGTTTTTCCATGGGCAGGTCCTTACCTTTAAAAACATAGGAGACGTGCATGGAAAGATAATCCTTGGGCAGTTCATCCCTCAGGTTCCCCTCAACAGAAATGGTCAGACCATCAATCTTTACCCTCATTTTATTCAGAATATCCACCACATCAATGGCCGTGCATCCGGCCAAAGAAACCATCATTAAGGATTTGGGACGCAAGCCCCGGGGCTTTTCCGATTGATCCAAATTGGCATCGATCATGACTTTCTGTCCGTCGTTGTCCACTTCAAAGACCATATCCTCTAGCCATTTTAATTCAACAAATCTTTTCATAAATAAAACGATTTAAATATCCCTTGTCATGAACCAGACAATGAGCTTGCAGCCAACGGGAAAATGATTTTTATCTGGGTTCCTTCCTTCGACTGTATTTCCAATTGACCACTTACCTGGTCACTTACCAAAACATCCACCAGGGAAAGACCGTTGGTTTGGCCATTGTGAAAATCAAATTTTTTGGGCAATCCCTTTCCATTGTCTTTTATGCGAAGGTGGCAAAACCCTTCCTCCTGGAAAAAGTCGATGGCAAGCAGCGGAGGCTTAATCTCTTCTTTTCTCCGTCCGCGTGCTTGAAAAGCATGCGCCAGGGCATTGCTGATTAATTCGTTGACAATGATCCCCAAAGGGATTGCATGGTCAATATCGAGGAAAACCTCGGAGAGGTTTAGCTCAAGACTGACTTCTTCATCCGAGGGGTAAAAATCGATCAGCTGGCTGACAAGCAGCCTCAAAAATCCAGAGAAATCCACTTCGGAGTAATTCAGTGAAAGATACAAGTGATGGTGCACGAGCAGAATGGCTCGGACACGCTGGGCCAGTTCCCTGAACTTCTGATTGACCTTCCGGGGGTTTTCCTTGCTTATCTGGGCATTGATCAGGGCAATGATCAGATTCATGTTGTTCTTGACCCGGTTATGGATTTCGTTGATCAGGACTTCTTTCTCAGCGATATCTGACTTGATCTTCTCTTCGACTTTCAGGCGTTCGGTCATCTTAACCTGCAGTTCTTTATAGGAATTGGCAAGCTGATCAGTCCTTTCCTTTACCCTTGCCTCAAGCACTTCACTCAGGCTCCGCAGTTTATTCTCAATCTGCTGGCGTATCAGGATTTCATTACGCAATTTGATGGACTCGCGATTATCCTGTCCATAGACCATTAATCCCAGGACATCATCAAAGGCATCTTTTACCAGTGAAAACGACACATTCACGGCAATGTACTCGCCACGTGAAGAACGAAGGCTGATTTCAGCCGGGCCGGAAAAGCCATTAGAAGTAGCCCACTCCAGGTAATTCTCCAATTCGCGTTCTTCTGCAAAGAATTGGATAACCTTTTTACCTTCCATCTCTTTACTGCGCAATTGCAGCAACCCAGCCGTAAAGGCATTTGTTTTGGTCACGCGGCCCTGTAGGTCGCAGAATAACAAAACCTGGCGGGTTTGACCAATGACCTGTTCAGCGGCAAGTGACGGGGTCAGGGCAAAAAACCTCAGGCGCAAAACGCCATAAGCTACCCCGCCCAACCAAAAAATCGAATAAATGTGCGACAGATGGTTTATCCCCCAAATGCTCCCCATAGGAAGGATGAGGTCGGACAAAAAGGAAAAGAAAAGGGATACAATCAGGGGGTAAAAAATGAACCTGAACTGGGCAATTTCAGCCGGTCGGCGCATTCCTTTTCTCCAAATTAAAAGGGAAAAAATGATAAGAACGTTGGTCAGTAAAAAAAAGAAGAATGCACCCAGTGTAAACAAGCTGTTTGATGGCGAATTTTCAAACCAGTTGATAAAAAAAACATGATCAATTTTTTCAGGATTGGTCAAAAGATAAACAACTAACAGCAATGCGTATAAAAAGGCAATTCTGAAAATCCATCGCTTGAACCTGTTGTTACGCGGAAAATCGGTAAGGCCCGAAATAAACCTTACCAAGAACGGGACATAAAGGAATGCCCCCACCACGGAAAAAGGGAACAGGAAATACCCCCCAAACATTTTGCTGGAAGGGTCGTGGAAGACATGTCCGAAGGACCAAACAGCAAGTCCCAAGGCAACGAAAAAGAACCACCGGTTCAGGCTTGCCGAAGGGTTCTTCAAAAACACAAAGAAACCCATCTCCAGGTACAAGACCAAGACAATAATGGACATTATGGAAATCATGTTGAAGGTCATGGTATACAAAGGCCCATTAAGTATTGAATTTTAAAATAAAGGAAGTCCCGAATGAAACCCTTTTGGTTAAACGGCCCTTAAGATGGTCTTTGACAAGAACATTGACCAGTCCCAGCCCGCTAGAACCTTCAGAATTATTTTGCCTTTTCCCATCAAGCCCTATCCCATTATCGCTGATTAACAGGGTATATTCATCCTGGCGTTTGTAAAACTCAACATTTATCGTTCCAACATTTAATCCTGTTCCACCAGAACCTTCCGATTTCGGGAAGGCATGCCTAAGGGCATTGGTCAGTAGCTCACTGTAAATAATACCACAAGGGATAGCCTGATCAATTTCGAGGCATTCATTGCCAACATTCAGCCGGAAAATGATGTTTTTGCCAGCGCCCTGATTTGCATAAATCTCACCGGTGGTATTTTTAATGAAATCGCTGAAATTGATCCTCGAGAGGTTGGCTGAGGAATAAAAGTCCTCATGAATGGCAGAAATACTTCGGATTCGCTCAGCAATGCGTCGCAATTTCTCCCGGGAATTGGGATCTATATCCTTGTGCGTGCCCATCATATTGGTGAGCGAGATAATGATCTGAATATTGTTCTTGACCCGGTGGTGGATCTCTTTTACCAATTGAACTTTTTCTTCAAGATCGGCCGAGATCTGCTGTTCGGCCCTTTTCCTTTCCAGGATCTCCTTTTTAAGGCGCTCATTGGCATCAATGAGTTCCCGGGTCCGTTTTTCTACCAACGACTCAAGGTCCAGCCTGATCTGGGATATTTGCTGCTCATTGCGGGCCCGCTCAGCAAGCTCTTCCTGCAGTTTTTCCTTCTGGCGTAAATCAAGTCCCAAAATTACCAGGCCAAGATAATTTCCCAGGTAATCATCAATCCGGATCAGGGAAAGCACCACGGGAATGGGGGAACCTGTTTTTGGGTTCAACCGGGTGGATATCTCGGAAACGACCTGATTGGAGCGGAGATTCCTGGCATTTTCCTGGATAATGGAAAAGTCTGCAAAAATCTTCCCGGGCTCAAGACGCATCAATTCATAGCTGTTATACCTTAGGTTTTCAAGGCAATACCGATTGGCTGCATAGATTGAATTCTGCTGGTCGAAATAAAAGACAAACTCCTTAAGATGATTGGTAATCAACCTGGAAACTACATCAGAAGTAAAAGTTTGCGGTCGCAGGCTCACCACCGACAAATAAAGACCTACCCCCATGGGGAGGGCGGTCACTTGTGCCAAGGGAGGTACGATGGTATTGCCCAGAAAAGGGAAAAGAAGATTGGTAAGCACACTGGCAAAGAAAAATACAAGAATCCCCGCCAAAATGGCCCTTACCTGTCTCCGCTCACGATTCTTTTGAAGGTTCTTTTGCCACCTGAGCAATATCAACAAACTAATCAATGCCGAAGACATCAGGAAAAATACAAAAACATAAAACCACGGTGTTTCCCTATTGATTGAATTGAATAAAACCTGATCCTGAAAATAGAATATCTTGATGGTTTCAGGCTCCAGGTTAAACCTCAGAAAGGATAATAGCGCCAGGGGCAACAAAAAATACCAGATGCCTTGCTTTAATCTTTTATTGTCAGAATTGGAGAGCAGGTATAATAACCAAACCACCCAAACGGGGAATGTAGTCCAGCCAATAGAAGCAAACCGGTCGAACAGGTAGGCCTGTTCCACGGAAGTAGCCAAATTCATAAAAAAAGAAAACAAGGCAAAAATAGAAAAAGAAAGGGAAAACAGGGCGAACCCCGTTCTTTCCCTGGAATGTTCCAATAAAAAGTAAGCGTAAACAAAAGCCTGGATAAAAAGCAAAAAACTCACCAAGGAGAGAAATGCATAAACGTTCATATTCCAGACACTTTGAAGGATTACCTAAAAAAAAAGCAACATCAAATATCAGATAATTTTTCGAGTTAAGGAAATTATTCCCCTGGCATACCAACAAAAAGCCCCGAATGGCAGACCATCCGGGGCTTTAGAAAAGATAAAGGGAAAACTAATCTTCCAGGTCGGCCAGGAAGCGTTCGGCTTCAATTGCAGCCATGCATCCTGAACCTGCTGCTGTTACAGCCTGGCGGAAAACGTGGTCCTGAATGTCGCCTGCGGCAAACACACCCGGGACATTCGTTTGGGTGCTGTCGGACTTGGTGATCAGGTAACCGGTCTCATCCATATCAAGCTGTCCTTTAAAAATCTCACTGTTGGGCTTGTGGCCGATGGCCACAAAGAAGCCTTCAATGTCAAGCTTGCTTTCCTTACCAGTCTTAACGTTTTTCAGGATGGCGCCGTTCACGGTTTTGTCCCCGACAATTTCCTGGGGTACCGTATCCCAGATCACTTCAATATTGGGGGTTTTCATCACGCGGTGCTGCATGGCCTTCGAAGCCCTTAACTCATCGCGCCGGTGAATCAGATATACCTTCTTGGCCAGTTTAGAGAGGTAGGAAGCCTCTTCGCAGGCGGTATCCCCTCCTCCAACAACAGCCACATCCATGCCTTTGTAAAAGAAACCATCGCAGGTGGCACAGGCTGAAACACCAAAGCCATTAAATTTCTTTTCCGATTCCAGACCCAGCCAGCGGGCGCTGGCCCCGGTAGCAATGATGAGGGTCTCTGCAAATACCTCATTGGTCTCATCAACGGTAACTTTGAAGGGACGCTGCGACAAATCAACCGCTGAAACCAGGCCCCAACGGATATCTGTGCCAAAACGTTCGGCTTGTTGCCGGAAATCCTCCATCATCTGCGGGCCCTGGACCCCTTCCGGATATCCGGGATAGTTTTCAACCTCTGTGGTGATGGTCAACTGCCCACCAGGTTGCAAACCCTGATAAATAACGGGATGAAGATCCGCACGGGCTGCATAGATGGCAGCTGTATAACCAGCAGGCCCACTGCCTATAATCAGGCATTTAATCAGTTCTTTATTCTCGCTCATGCTTTTTCCTTTTCTAAATGATTTTTAATTTTTTGCAAAATTAAAATAATTATCCCACGGAAATATATTAATATTTGTTAAAGCCTTGAAAGCCTTACTTTCCCCTTGGTTTCAGAATAAACCCAATCTTAATATTGTTGAAAAGATAACCATCATACCGGGTATCGACCGGTGCAATTCCATCCAGGTAATTAAAAGAAGTGTAACGATAACCAAGTTCATATCCGATGACCACCCGGCTACCTACCAGCCCGGAAAGCCCTATGCCAAAAGGAATAGCAGGCTGAAGCTTGGAAAAACTGCCCTCGGTATCAACAGTAAACCCCTCGGGATCATACAAGTTAAGGTTATTGCTGAAGAGGGCCAACCCGGCAAAGGCGTATATATCGAATATGTTCACAGAAGCCAGTGGTGCATAGAAAGCCAGGCGGGCATTGAATTCCACCAGGTTATTCTCAAAGGAGTACCCTTCATAAGGTCCCAGTGTATTATCTCCCTCTCCTGACACCCTTCCGTAATCAAAGCCAAGACTAAGGCCAAACCAGTCAACCATGCGCAATTTGGTATAAAGCCCTAAAGTAAAGCCAGGGTTTTTCACCTGGAATTGCAGGGATTCGCCAAAGCCTAAACCTTTGCTGCCCTGCAGATCAGTAAACCCATGGGCGGTCCCAATATTGAAGCCAAATTCACGGCTTCCAACGCCAAAATACCTGTCACGGTGCGACATGCGAAGTGATGGTTTACCCTGGGCCCTGGTCTGGGTGAGAATACTTGGGGAAGGTGTTCCCCGGCTGCTCCCCAGGCTCCCTGCCCTTAGGCTGCTGGAATTGGGTGCCTGGTATGATTGACTGCGGCTGCCGGTGTGCCTTCGCGATTGGCTAATTTTGCTGGCCTTTGATGAATTTGGCTTATCTGGTGAATCCTCTGGATAGTATTCCGGATCCTCAAAAACGAGGGTAAGGGCATCAGTAACCTCCGAGTTGTTGACTTGATCCATTGCTGAAAGCCCCCGGGCCGGGGCTATCCAATTATCGGCAAAAGCATCTGAACGGGCAGTGATTACCCCTGAAAACAACAGTAAAACCAGAACAAACAGTTTCCTCATAACAGAAAAAGATTAGGGTTTACTTCCCCATCCTGGGGCTGAAATAATAGCCCAGGTTAATGGCGTTAAAGAAATAGGAATCTTTGGCAGGCCCTGGTGGGGGCGCCTCTCCATCTAAGTAGTCAGTAAATGTTTTACGCCAGCCCACATTAAAACCAATCTTGAAGTTCGACTCGGTGGTGTAATGAAACCCAAAGCCAATGGGGATGACAGGTTGAACAGGAATGTAATTCTCAGAAATATCAATGATGCCAAGGGAATCAGCAAGAACAGGATCGTGGTAAAGGGCAGAAATCCCAGCAAATGCATAGAGGTCAACCGGAATGTTTAAAACGCGCTTTGGCAGGTAAACCTCCATTTTCAGGCCAAGTTCATACAGATCATTCTCAAAATAATACCCCCTGCCGTAGCGGGAAGAGGTCACAGGCGAAAGGCTGTCGGCCCCGCCGATACGGCCATAATTTAAGCCCATATTTACAGCAAACAATTCAGAAAACCGATAGCGGGCAAAGGCTCCAAGATGTACCCCGGTGGCCTGCCATTGCACATCGAGGAACAGGATGCGCGAAGCATCACGGGTCCCCCCAATATCGGCAAGCGAATGAGAAGAACCAATGCTCAGACCCGCATCCCAGCCCCTCGACTTGCTCAGCATCACTTCACGCAGGGAAGTAAAAGGCTGGCTGGGCACTCCCGTGATGGGAATATTGGGCCGGGTCTGGCCAATTAAATTGGAGTAACTGCTAAGAAAAATGATTGCGGCAATAAATAAAATTCTCTTCATTGTTTGATTTTAAGAATCATTTTTTGCTTCCTGCGTTGATGAGGTTTTTCCACCCGTTTCAGGCCTGTTTGGTTGGCCGGAGATCAGACCGGAGGTAAAATCACTGTAAAGTTATAAAAAAAGGAATGGCTGAAAAATGCATTATTTTATTACAACGCACAAGAATAAAGAATATTTGGTACGGTTTTCGATATAATCATCCGTAGTTCGCTTGTTAAATCTTAAATTTGTTATAAAAATTATGCTAAATAGCATTCATATGAAAAAAATCGGAAAATATATTTTCTTTTTTGTCCTGGGAGCATCTCTTTTGTTCTTCAGTTCATGTAACAAAAAAAACAAATCACTGGTTACCACCACCTCTGGAAGAAATATGGAAGAAGTTATGGAACTCCCCCTGCCCCAGCGCAACAACCTCTTTGCATTCGATTTGCTGAAAGCCATTCCCGAATACAAGGAGAACTTCATTATTTCGCCCTTCAGCATTTCATCGGCCCTGGCTATGACTTATGCCGGCGCTGATGGAAAAACCAAGGATGAAATGATGGCTACCCTGTATTTTGATCCAGAACAGGAGCGCTTCCATCCTGAATACAGCAACTATATGTTGCGTCTGCGTGAGCTGGCCGGCGACAAGGTTCAGCTCAATATTGCCAACAACCTCTGGGCGCAACAGGGATATCACTTCCGTCCCCAGTATTTCGACTTGCTGGAGCGCAATTACGGCACAACACTTAACGAGGTAGACTTCTATCGCGGAGACCGTGAGCAGATCCGCCTCGACATCAATCAGTGGGTATATGATGAAACCCGCGAAAAGATCAGCGACCTGATCCTCCCGGGAATCCTTACGGAGGATAGCCGCCTGGTACTGGTCAACGCGGTTCACTTTTTTGGACCCTGGGCAGTGGAATTTGACAAAAACATGACCCGCCAGGATTACTTTACCAACATAAACGGGGAACGGCAACTAACCGAATTTATGTTCCGCACCGACAAATTGCCCTATTTCGCCAGCGATCAAATGGAAGCCATTGAACTGTCCTACGACGGGGGTGATTTTTCGATGCTGATTTTCCTGCCCAAACAAGGAATCAGCCTGCCTGAACTGGAAGCAAATCTGACGGCAGACGACTTTATTGCAGCCATTGCGGGCATGGAAGAAAAGGATGTTCATGTGATCGTACCAAAATTCAAAGCCGAAACCAAAACTGACCTGGAGGACCTGCTGGCTATGATGGGTATGCCCCTGGCCTTTTCAAACAAAGCCGATTTCAGTGGCATGACCGGTGAGATGGATTTGAAAATTGACAAGGTAATCCATAAAGCCATGATCGAAGTGGCAGAGGAAGGCACTGAGGCGGCAGCAGCTACTGCTGTAGTCATCATTCGTAAAACTGCCATCGCTCCTGACGAAGAACAAAATATCACCTTCAAGGCCGATCGGCCCTTCCTTTATTTTATCAAGGACAACCGCTTCAACAGCATCCTGTTCATGGGCCGTCAGTTGAAATTCTAAGGATCAAAAAGTAAAATAAAGGATAGTGCCCGGACCCTTAAGGGGAAACAGAATATCAGAAATAATATAAGTAAGGGACCCGGGCGGTTTTCAAATCGGATACACCCCCGACAGATCCCAGTAAGTATTTTGATCAGTTACAAACCATAACAGACAAATGG
>JAZBOS010000003.1 GCA_036351255.1 Bacteroides sp. | reverse complement strand
CAAAACCGCACTTTTATTCCACAGTGGATGAATCATACTTAACTTGTGCACTTATCAATTACAAAATTTAGAAATTTCGAGGAAGCTTTGCGCGTGACTGCTCAGCATCACCTCTACCCTTTCTAGGGACCACCGCCCCGGTTTACAGCAAGGGGTCCTACAGCTCATAACGCATGACAAGGTAGCAATGCCTTTTTCGTTGGAAGTCTTCAGCGGCAACTACGCTGAAAATATTCGAAAATGCGGGTTTGTCTGATGCATCTTGATGACACTTCTGGCTTGGGGAGGGGGTCATGGTTGGGCATCTTCCTCTCATGTTGAATGGGTTTGACCCTGGTCTCATGCGTTGGCCGCCCGAAGGCAGTCTTCCGAGAACTAACTTGGTGGAAGCAGACCCGCACCAATCAAGGGCGCGGGTCTGCTCTGTTCAAGCTTTTTCCAACGGATCTGTGATTTACGGCGGCGCTAGTTATCGGTTTCGAGGATATAGCCGTGATAAACCTCCGTAACCGACGGGTCTGGGTCCAACCTTTCACCTCGAAGGTGCAGTTGCAAGCCCTCGTATCCGCCGCCACCATTGCCCACAAAATGGAAGTACGAGAAACCATTCTTTTCCCTTACCCCAGTCCAGGTGCCTTCCCACCAGCCACCATCATTGGACAGGACAAACTTGCCCCACATATGGCCGGCTGCAAAGATCGGCTCAGGCATCCAGACAAAGTTCGCATTGAGGGTGATCCGATTTGTGGCATCGTCAAGGCGGGGATCATCAGACCAGAAATCAAAAGATGAGGCAGCGCCTCTCACGTGATACCTGCCATCGGGAAAGAACTCCTTGCCTGGATATTCCCCGATCTCGCAGCACTCATAGGCGGTAACAAAGGTCTTGGATCCGGCAGCCACTGGCCCTGCGGTCACACCTAGCAGGACCAAGAGAATAGAAACAATCATTATCGAACGAACTCGCGTGCTCATTTATAGACTCCTTTCATGCTTTCTTAAAATTGTGCTTGGTAAGTTTGGCCTGGCCATGGCAAGTACAAAGCCTGACACCTCCTTTCCACACAGCGCTCTTTCCGCAACGATTGATCTTGAGTGCACCCAATCAAATGATCGTCGAGACTGCAGTCCTGGACTCAAACAAGGCCTAATCCCGTTACTTTGATCGATTGCGAAATTAAACATGTACCAATGGACATGTGGTTTCTTCCATTTGCAACACCTGTAAAGCATCCTACGGAATGATGCTCCTAAGGATATGGTCGTCAAAAGTGTTTTTCCGTTCTGCATACAAGTCATCTCCAAATAGCTTGGGGTGAATGCCAATGATCTGGTCGTTGTAAACGATCACGGAAACTGCATAAGTGGTCGCGCCAACATTCTCACAAAATCCTGTGTTGGATTCTAAAATTAACTTTCCGTCCTTATATTTGGCTGAAGTCTTCCCGATTTCCTTCCAGGTATCTTGAAGGACGTTAAAGGTTTTCACTAACACATTGGCAACACCCGTTTCATAATTCATCGTTCCGCTAATCTTGCGGGGTATGCCCGTTTCGTCGTAATACATACCAAACAATTCGCGAACTGATGCTGAGGGTTTTTCAGTTCCCTTTGAAATAAGGATCGGATCGAAGTAATCCAGGAAATCACGCGTTTCAAATGTTCGGCCTCGACAACTATCAGGCGCCACAGCCTTGCCACGCATTCCGATGAGCAGACCATCATGTTTTACAATGTAAATTTCGTACGTTTCCTCGCTGTGATTCCGGCAATCCCCCTCACTCGTCAGGAAGGTCAGTTTTCCATTTTCAAAATTTGCTGTCCCAGTGTCCATTTCCCCCATAGCTGGCACGTACACAAAGGAATAGGTTAAAGCTACAGAATCACCGTCGCCATTGAGACTGACGATAGCACCGCCTTCAAGTTTCATATACCATAGCCTTTTTATCTGTTCAACGGACTCAGCCAGGGTTTCAGTGATAACCGGGTCAGATGCAGGAGGGGCGGATGT
>JAZBOS010000002.1 GCA_036351255.1 Bacteroides sp. | reverse complement strand
AAGCTCGATGGCGTGAGCGATGTGCAATTGGGGGGCAGCCATGGCTATGGCAGGGTCGAAATGGCCTATTACCACATGGCCAAAGCCTGTGGCATTGAGATGATGCCCTCGCGCCTGCTGGAAGAGCATGGCCGGGCCCACTTTATGACCCGGCGCTTCGACCGGGAAGATGGTGATGTAAAGCACCACGTGCAGACCTTTTGCGCCTTAAAGCACTTCGATTACAACCTGGTGAACAGCTTCAGTTACGAGCAGCTCTTCCAATGCATGCGCGAGCTTAAACTCACCTATGCCGATGCCGAGCAAATGTTCCGCAGGATGGTATTCAACGTCATCGCCCGCAACTGTGACGACCACACAAAGAACTTTGCTTTTATCCTGAAGCAGGGCGGCCGCTGGGAGCTTGCCCCCGCCTATGACCTCTGCCATGCCTACCGCCCGGGGAGCCAGTGGGTAAGCCAGCACGCCCTGAGCATCAACGGGAAGCGAAACCACATCACCAAAGCCGACCTGCTGGTGATTGGAGCCTCCATTCGCTGCAAGAAAGCCCCGGAAATTGTAGATGAGATCAACCACACCGTAAACCAATGGAAACAGTTTGCCGATGCCGTGCAGGTGCACCCGGCGCTGCGGGATGCCATTGGTAAAACCCTTTTAAACCTGAAGGATTGAAATACTGAGGGGGGCGCCGGGGAAAGGGAGCTCTCCGCACTAGGGCCAGCAGGCATACTGCGGATGCCTGGTGCTGATTTGAAGGAGCGGGACGAACTGATCCATTGACGCACAGCGTGATCCCAGACATTTCTTAAGGCTCGAAGACCCTTCTGACCGGTGACAGAATATTCCTGAAATCAAGCCGTATTGTGCTTAAATCCATATCCGGTCAAATGTTGCAGGCACAGGTTGCCGGTTGAAGGCTGACGCTATGTGTATATAAGTTGGCCACCCGGGATTAAACTTCAGTTAAAATATAAAATATTTTTGTTGAAAGTACACTAATTGGTTAACTTCGCTATCGTGATTAGAACCATAACCGTTTACAAAAACTATTTTATTGATTTCTACAAGTCCCAGGAGCCAAAAGTTCAGGAGAAAATAGAATACATTCTGGATTTTGTAAGATTTGAAAGACAGGTGCCTAAAAAGTTCTTCAAAGCCTTAGAGAACACCGATGGCATATATGAAATAAGAGTAATTACAACTTTTAAGAGTATTCGGATCTTATGCTTCTTTGATAATGGGAATTTAGTGGTTCTGGCAAATTGCCTGGTTAAAAAATCGCAGAAGACCCCCAGGAAGGAAATCAAGCAGGCAGAGCGCATAAAGAAAGAATACCTGAAAGATAAAAACCGCTGAAATGAAAAATACCACTGACTTCGAAGACATCCTCATTAGCAAGTATGGCAAAAAGGGAACTGCGAAACGCGATAAGTATGATGCGGATTCCCTCGCTTTCAGATTAGGCGTAATGCTTAAAGAAGCGCGTAAAGAAGCTAATCTTACCCAGCAGGAACTGGCTGAGCGAACCGGAACGAAGAAAAGCTATATCTCCCGGATAGAACGCGGGCTTAGTGATATACAGGTTTCGACCTATTACAAGCTAATTGAACTCGGGTTGGGCAAGAACTTGAATATAACTATCGTGTAACGTTGTCCAACAAGGGGAAGGCCCCATTCCGGCACTAGCCGCGCCGGAAGGATTTTCCCCAAATTCAATTCAGGGGTAGCCTACAAATGCAAAACCACATCCACCCCAATCTTGAAATTCTGCTCCCGGTATTGGGTGATCATCCAAATTTTCAAAAGCACATTCGGATCAATGGGCGGGGGCGGAAGAAACCCTTCTGAGGCCTCAATTCGTTTCGATTGCGTCTCGTATTCACGTTCAATGATTTCCGCAAGGGCGTCGATCTCAGAATACCTGAAATTATCGGCTTCCTCCTTTGTGATCCGCTTACCCTCATGTTCCCTGGGATTG
This sequence comes from Bacteroides sp., assembly GCA_036351255.1. Lineage (NCBI taxonomy): Bacteria > Pseudomonadati > Bacteroidota > Bacteroidia > Bacteroidales > Bacteroidaceae > Bacteroides > Bacteroides sp. Next base: position 370 of record JAZBOS010000002.1, on the reverse strand, counting down.
TGCTGAAACCATACCCCATCAAGGATTATATTCCTCAACTGACCTGTGGTGGTTTCGCCCGGATTCCAGCCAATAGTATCCTTTTTCAGGAAGATCTCGCGCTTAGGGATTAACCTGCCTTCTTCATAGAGCCTGTAATAGTCCTTTCCGGGATTCGAAAGGGAGTCTTGTGCCGGGACGTTCCAGGCCAGCAGGAGTGCTACGCTAATTGACAGGAGTCGGGTCATTGGGAGGAAGATAAGGAAAAGGGGGATGGGGGATTGAAATCTGCCCATGGCTGTAGTAATCCCTATGAGTGTTATTTGGATTAATCATCAATTTTTTTCGCCGACATGTGACACCGTGGCCACCCAACGCCCCTGTATTTTTT
>JAZBOS010000001.1 GCA_036351255.1 Bacteroides sp. | reverse complement strand
TGATATCTTTTAAAGACTGCATACGAACCATTGGGGATTACCTTGTTCATCGATTCCCCGATAATCCTGCAAGCAAAATGGTTTTGAGTTACCCGCAGGAATTTTGGGGGTTTTACCCAATCCAAGTCACTTACCTTTTGGTTTTCGCCAAATTCTCCTGCAGCTGCGTCAAGGTGGTAAACCGGGATGGCATTTTCATAGGGAATTACTTCCTCCGGTTGAAGAAACAGGACCTGCGGGATTTCCGGCTCAGACCTGTGCACGGGGATGTAATTAGCCAGGTAATCCCTGAGATCGGGGTCGCAAGCGTACAAATAGGTTCCTTTGATGCCCCTGAGCATCATGGTTTTGTAGATGTTTACGATGTATTCTTGTAGCTGTTCGGCTGAATCCGTTTGTCTTCCCGTGGAATCCTTGTAGTGTTCCTTTTTGATGACAATGCTGTTATTTCCCTTATCATAGGAAATCTCATGCCCGAAAATTATTCCGGCATAATTCAAATCATACCCCTGGGTCGTATGGATGCAGCCTACCTCATTGACGGCATTGGCGGAGTTAATCCAGTCTTCAGTGACCGCATTCCACCTTAATTCCGTATCGCCAATTTTGATGTCCTTTACATGTTCCTGCCCTTCCTTATTCGAAACCCAATCCCATGAAAACCCGGCCACAGTCCGCGATAGCCCGCACTCCTTATCGCGTTGTTTTATTTCGGACACCAGTTGGCCCACAGAATCGAACAGGACAAACTCATATGCCTTTGAGTTAAAGGTGCCGGTAGTTTCCGGCAGCTTACATTGCATTAATTTATCAATGAAGTCGACATAATCATTCCCGCCCAGGACCCTGAATTGCGACCTGAGTTTGTCGACTATGGTTTTTGGATTAGCCTTTAATTTTTTAAACCCCCCCTTATCGACATCAGAGGGCTTGATGGACTGCTTCTCATCATAGAACAGGATGGTCTTTCCGGACTGCATGGTGACCCATTCAAGCTCACTGGTTTCATTCGGGTCCAGCCCCAGTCGAATGGCCGCTTTATTGAACGCGCCAATGTACGCGCCGATGCTTTTTCTCCTTCTCAGCCGATGTGCTTCATCAACGATGAGGATGTCGAATTTTTCACGACTAACCGCAGCGGGCCCGATAACCATGCTGGCCTTTAGGCCTTTTATGTTTTTGAAGACTTGCTTCATGGTTGCCCTGAATGAAGACATGGGCACCACAAACCCCATTTTTAGTTTGGGGTATTTGATTTTGATCTTTTCTACAAGCTCCAGGAACTCCAGTTCCTGGTCGCCAAAATCGCCATAATTGAAATCTTCGCTGTCCGTTGCAAGCAATTTGAACAGGAAAATGGCCAGAATGGTCTTGCCGGTCCCTGCGCCACCTTCCATAAGCACTGTCTTGCACTGCTCATTCAAAATGCCCTTTAACATCACCTGCAAAGCGGTGACCTGCTCATAGCGCAAACTCTTATACGGAGAATATTTAAACAGGTCTGAGTTGTCGATATGCTCCAATGAATGCCTTGCCAGGCCTTCCGTGCGGAGTTCATCCCAGATGGATTTGAAGAGGTGCCAGTAAACATCGGGCTTTTGATAATAGTTGTGGTTTGCCAGGCCCAGGTTCCCATTCAATAATTTGAAATTCCCGTCACCAGACAAATATTTGATGAGGTTGGATTCAATATCCAACGTTGCGGACTTATTAAATTTTGGGCTGCCGATTAGATGGACAGAGGTAAGCTTTTTCTTCGAACTGCTTTTGAGGTGGGAATTCATCCTGGCATACGTGTCGGTAGTTTCCCCGACATAAGCCTCTTTAATGGTATTGTCTGAAAGGATATAGACTATCGGCCAGAGGTCCTTGGCATAATGGTCTGTCTTTAATTCATCAAAAAGCCCCGGGTTAAAGTCGTGTTGTTTTATGGAAAAACCCCTCATAATTCATTGTACTTCTTTGCAGTGCCTTTGGCTTTATCGATGGGGTATTTTTCTGCATTTTTTCGAATCTTGTCGAGTATGATTTCCTTGATGTTGATATCATATTTATCTGCTAAAAGAAACGCGTAGGCAAATACATCGGCAAGTTCCTCCTTGATCTTTTCGGTATTGGCCTCCGCAGGATCTTTCCAAAGAAATTGTTCCAGTAGTTCCCCTGCTTCAATGCTAATGGCCAAAGAGAGGTCCTTGGGGTTGTGAAACTGTTCCCAATCCCTTTCATTCCTGAACTGGATCAGGGCTTTT